>JBIKTP010000305.1:0-4297 GCA_044348035.1 Burkholderiaceae bacterium | reverse complement strand
GACCCCGGCCAGCGCGATGGCCACCCCGAGCTTTTGCCGGCCCGCCATGCGTTCATGCAGCCATAGCGCCGAGCCCATGGCGATCAGCACCGGCGCTGCCGAGTAGATCAGCGCGACATTCGTCGCAGTGGTGGTGCGCGCGCCCTCGTAGACCCAGGCGCCGCAGACCAGCATGCCCAGCATGCCGAGAATCAGGTACTGCCACCAGTCGCGCGCGATCTGTGCGCGCTGCTGCCAGAGTTCGGAGCGTGCCAGCAGGACCAGCACGGCCGCGGCAATGCCCCAGCGGCCCAGCGCCAGAAGATGCGGTCCGATGACGCCGACTGCCATGCGGGCAACGATGAAGTTGACGCTCCACAAGGCAGGTACCACCCAGACCAGGGTACGGGCGGTCTTCTGCTGGCGCAGCAACGCATCAGGCATGTGCGGGCGCCGCATGGGGCAGCAACTCGGCGGCCCCGCCGCCCCGCATCCGGGCGTGGGCCAGCGTCATGACGGAATGGGGTGTGTGCTCACGCAGCCGGTGGTCGCTCCAGACCTGGCGCCACAGACGTCCGCCGGGCTGGCCGTGGCGCAGGCCGAGCATGTGCCGGGCAATCCCGGGCCAGTGCGTGCCGCTGTCCTGCTTCTCGCGGGCCATGTAATCGCACATCTGCAGCTCGACCTGGTCGCGGTCCAGCGACCGGGATTGCATGCCCCAGACATCGGCATCCCAGCTAGCCAGCCACCAGGGGTTGTGGTAGGCCTCGCGCCCGAGCATCACGCCATCGACATGCTGCAGTTGTTCCAGCACCTGATCGGTGCGGGTGATGCCCCCGTTGATCGCGATCGTCAGGTGCGGGAACTCGGCCTTGAGCCGGTGGACAACGGCGTAGCGCAAGGGCGGAACCTCACGGTTCTCCTTGGGCGAGAGCCCCTTGAGCCAGGCGTTGCGCGCATGGACGATGAACACCCGGCAACCGGCTTCGCTGACCCGCCCGATGAAATCGCGCACGAGGCCGTAGTCCTCGCCCCGGTCGATGCCGATGCGGTGCTTGACCGTCACCGGAATGGAGACCGCATCGCGCATGGCCTTGACGCCCTCGGCGACCAGCGCAGGCTCGGCCATCAGGCACGCGCCAAAGGCGCCCCGCTGGACCCGTTCGGACGGACAGCCGCAGTTGAGGTTGATCTCGTCATAGCCCCACTGCGCGCCGAGCCGCGCTGCGTGGGCGAGGTCCGCCGGCTCGCTGCCGCCCAGCTGCAAGGCCACCGGGTGTTCCTCGGCATTGAAGCGCAGATGGCGCGCAACATCGCCATGCACCAGCGCGCCGGTGGTCACCATTTCCGTGTAGAGCAGCGTCTTGCGCGTGAGCAGGCGGTGAAAATAGCGGCAGTGGCGGTCCGTCCAGTCCATCATCGGGGCGACAGACAGGCGCCAGGGCACGGACGGGCGGGTGGACGGGAATTCAGTCACAGGGGAGAGGCCAGAGGATTGCGGCCACGCGAACCGGGAGCGTCGCGGGAACTTGCGTCCATTTTCGCAGTTTGCGCAAGTGCCGCGCAGCCTGGCCCTGTTGCATCAGAATCCGGGGGCTCACTGATCCGAACCACCTTGCGAAAGCTGCCATGCAAAACGTACTGACCGGAAAGCGCATTCTCGTCACCCAGTCCACCGAATTCATGGGCCCGGTTCTGTGCGAGGTATTCGCCGAACAGGGTGCCACGGTGATCGCCAGCCCGCTGCCGCTGCATCCGCCGGATGCTGCGGCGCAGGTGGTGCAGGCAGCGGGCGACATCGATGTGCTGGTGGCCAACCTCGCGTACACCGCACCGACCACCGCCGCGGCCGACGTGACCGACCAGGAATGGCGGCAGGTATTCGACGCGCTGGTCGACCCGCTGCCGCGCCTGGTGCGCGCCGCCCTCCCCGCCATGGTCCGGCGCAGGGCGGGCAAGGTCCTGGTCATCGGCAGTGCCTCGGCACTGCGCGGGATGAAGCGCGCGTCGACCTACAGCGCGGCGCGGGGCGCCCAACTGGCCTACGTGCAGGCCGTGGGCGTCGAGGCATCCCCGCACCAGGTGCAGGTCAACGCGATCGCGCAGAACTTCGTCGAGAACCCGACCTACTTCCCGCCGGAAGTCCAGGCCAATCCCCGCTTCCAGGAGCGCCTGCAACGGGAAGTACCGCTGGGGCGGCTGGTTGCGGCCCGGGAGGACGCGCTGTTCGCCGCCTACCTGTGCAGCGAGGCCGCCAACTGCTTCGTCGGCCAGGTGTTTCCGGTGTGCGGCGGCTGGGTCCCGCGCTGACCGCTGCCCGTCAGGTCGCCGGCGCCAGGGCCCGGTCGATGATGTCGCGCAGCGCCCGCAACTCGTCTGCACTCAACACGGGGCACCGGCCTAGAATCGTCGCGATTTGAACCACCGCGAATGGAGACACCCGGATGTGGACCGATGACCAAGAACTGTTTGCGCTGATGCGCACCCGGCTGTTCCCGGCCGTGGTGGGCGACATCCTCGACACCATGGGATTCCTGCACCAGTTCCTGCAACCCGCCATCCGGCCGGTGCGCAGCGACATGGTGGTGTGCGGGCGAGCCATGCCGGTGCTGGAGAGCAACTTCTTTGCCGGCGAGCCATCAGGCGCCCGCTCGGCAGCGGACCGCCAGCCCTTCGGACTGATGTTCCAGGCGCTGGACGACCTCAGGCCGGACGAGGTGTATGTGGCCACCGGCTGCGCGCCGCAGTTCGCCTTGTGGGGCGGCCTGATGACGACCCGCGCGCAACACCTGAAGGCGGCCGGCGCGGTGCTCGACGGGTATTCCCGCGACACGCCCGAACTGCTCGCGCTCGGGCTGCCCGTGTTCTCGCTGGGCGGCTATGCCCAGGACCAGGGTGCCCGCGGCAAGGTGCTCGACTACCGCATCGCCGTCGAGATCCAGGGCGTGCGCGTGGCCCCCGGGGACATCGTGTTCGGCGACATCGACGGCGTGCTGGTCATCCCGCGCCAGGCCGAGGAAGAGGCGATCCGCAAGGCGCTGGAGAAGGCTGCCACCGAGAACAAGGTGCGCGATGCCATCCGCCAGGGCATGGGCACCGTCGAGGCATTCAAGACCTTCGGCGTCATGTAGCCGCCCCATCGCAGCACACCAGGACAACCATGACCGCTTTTCGCGTCCTCAGCGCCGAGTTTGCGCACGAGACCAACACCTTCAGCATCCTGCCCACCGCCTACGCGCAGTTCGAGGCGCAGGACCTGTTCCTGAACCACGACGCAGCCCTGGCCGCGCGCGGAGACTCCAACACCGAGCTCGCAGGTTTTGCCGATGCCGCACGCGCGCATGGCTGGGAGCTGGTGCATGTGCTGAGCGCCATCGCCCAGCCAGCCGGCCGGGTGACCGAGGATGCCTATGAACAGCTGGCCGGTGCGATCGTGGATGCCGCACGCCAGCAGCGGGACCGCCTGCACGGGATCGTGCTCGGGCTGCATGGCGCGATGGTCACCGAGCAGCATGACGACGGCGAAGGCGAACTGCTTCGGCGGCTGCGGGCGGTGGTGGGTCCGGCAATGCCGATCGCCGTGACCCTCGACCTGCATGCCAACGTCACCCGGGCCATGTGTGAACATGCCAACATCATCGTGTCCTACCGCACCTACCCGCATGTGGACATGCGCAGCACCGGCCGCAACGCCGCAGACCTGCTGCACCGTGCGATGACTGGCGAGATCTGTCCGCGCACGCTGCGCGTCACGCTGCCGATGCTCGACGAGGTCAACGGCGGACGAACCGACACCGGCCCAATGCTGGCCCGGCTGGCGCAGGCCCGGGCCTACGAGGCGGAACACCCCGACGTGTTCGCAGTCAGCATCAACGCCGGGTTTGCCCGGGCCGACATCGCCGAGATCGGGCCCACCGTGCTGGTCACTGCGCAGGGAGACATGGCAGCCCACCAGCAGTTCGCGGACCGCATTGCCGACGACATCTGGGCCCGCCGCCACGATCGCATCAATGACTTCCTGAGTGTCGGGCAGGCGGCCGCGATGGCCCGTGACTGGCCAGCCGGCACGGGACCGCTGGTGATCGCCGACTACTCCGACAACCCAGGGGGCGGGGCCTACGGCGATGCCACCGCCCTGCTGGCCGCGCTGCTCGACGCGCAGGTCACCCAGGCATGTTTCGGCCCGATCGTGGACCCGCAGACCGTCTTGCAGCTGCAGGGCACGGCGCCCGGGGCCCGCGTTCGGGTGTCCCTGGGCGGCAAGACGGATGCCCGCCTCGGCGGTGGTCCGCTCGCGCTCGAGGCCACCGTGCGGCTG
>JBIKTP010000304.1:0-4301 GCA_044348035.1 Burkholderiaceae bacterium | reverse complement strand
AGCACGAAGTGCGCAGCATGCGCCACCCGCTGTACGCGAGGCGCCTGGTCAACCGCAACCCGGCGGTGACGAACCAGGCCTACGCGCCGGGCCATGAGGATGCGATGTGGCGCAGGGAGCCGCAGTGATGAGCGGCTTCAGGGTTGAGGGAGGCCCCTGCGCCTTGCCGTGAACCGCTTGCCTGGCATGGGACGGGCCCGATCCTATACTCGGCAAAAAAAGGAGCCGCATGAAGAAGACGCGCATTGCCGTGGCCGGCGCCGGCCTGATCGGGCGCACGCACATCGCCCTTGCCGCAGCCAGCCCGAGCATCTCGCTGGTGGCAGTCGTCGACCCGTCCCCGTCGGCCGGGGCGGTGGCCACGCAATTCCAGGTGCCGCTGTTTCCCACACTCGACGCATTGCTGGCCCGGGAGCCGCTCGACGGCATCGTGCTCGCGACGCCCAATGCGCTGCATGTGCCGCAGGCGCTGCAGTGCCTGGAGGCCGGGCTGGCCGTCCTGCTGGAAAAGCCGATCGCTCCCACGGTCGCAGAGGGCGTGGCGCTGGTGCAGCGCGCCGACGCTCTGGGCGGCCGGCTGCTGATCGGCCACCACCGCGCGCACAGTCCCATCATGGCCAAGGCCCGCGCGGTGATCGAATCCGGCCAGCTGGGCCGCCTGGTCACCGTGATGGGCAGCGCCACGTTCCTGAAACCCGACCATTATTTCGACGACGGCCCCTGGCGCCGCGAGCCCGGCGGCGGGCCGATCCTGATCAACATGATCCACGAGGTGCACAACCTGCGCATCCTGTGCGGGGAGATCGTGGCGGTGCAGGCCATTGCCAGCCATGCGGTGCGCGGTTTCGCCGTCGAGGACACCGTGGCCATCACGCTGCAGTTTGCCAGCGGCATGCTGGGCAGCTTCATGCTCAGCGATACCGCTGCCAGCGCGCGCAACTGGGAGCACACCAGCCGGGAGAACAAGGCCTACCCCACCTGCGAGGACGAGGACTGTTACGTGCTCTCGGGCACCAACGGCAGCCTGTCGGTGCCGACCATGCGCCTGAAGACCTACCCCGGCCCCGAGGCTCGCTCGTGGTGGAAGCCGTTCGAGGCAGGGGTGGTCGGCCTGGTGCGCCAGGACCCGCTCCAGCGGCAGATGGAGCACTTCGGCGCCGTCGTGCGCGGCGAGGCCCGGCCGCTGGTGAGCGCCCACGATGGCCTGCAGAACCTGCGCGTGACCGAGGCCATCGTCGCGGCCGCCCGCAGCGGCGGCACGGTGCGCCTGGACTGACCCCATTCGACCCCCTACCCACAGAGAGCTTCCTCCATGCAGATACTTGTGCTCAACGGCATCAACCTCAACATGTTCGGCAAACGCGATCCGGCGCAGTACGGCACCGTGACACTGGACGAAATCAATGCCGGTCTGCAGGCGCTGGGGCGCGAGCTCGGCGTCGAGGTCGTACATTTTCAGACCAACCACGAGGGCGCGATGTGTGAACGCATCCACCAGGCCCATGGCGAGGGTGTGAACGCTGTGATGATCAACGCGGGCGCCTGGACGCACTACAGCTACGGCATCCGCGATGCGCTGGCCATCCTCAAGTGCCCGATCGTCGAGGTGCACATGTCCAACATCCACGCCCGGGAGCCGTTCCGCCATGTGTCGGTGTTCTCCGAGATCGTGCGCGGACAGATCTGTGGCTTTGGCGCGGAGAGCTACCTGCTGGCCCTGCGTGCGGCGGTCAGCGCCGCGAAAGCGGCTGGCGCCTGAACCATGCCCGTCCCCGCCGCCAACTTGATGGTCGAGGAGTCCGAGGTCGAGATCACCGCGATCCGGGCCCAGGGCGCGGGAGGGCAGAACGTCAACAAGGTCTCCAGCGCGATCCATCTGCGGTTCGACATACCGGCCTCCAGCCTGCCGGACGACGTCAAGCAGCGGCTGCTGGCCTTGCGCGACAAGCGCATCACCCAGGAAGGCGTGCTGGTGCTCAAGGCCCAGGGCTATCGGACCCAGGACATGAACCGGCTGGACGCCTATGCCCGGCTGCACGAGCTGGTCAACAGCGTTGCGGTGGCGCCGCTGCTGCGTCGGCCGACGCGCCCCACGCGGGCGTCTGTACGCCGCCGCCTGGAGGGCAAGGCATTGCGGGCCGAGACCAAGGGCCTGCGGGCCCGGGTGGTCGAATGAGCACCGTCGGGCCGCCCCAAGGTGCTCAGCACCGCAGCCGCACGGCGAAGGTACTCCAGTGAGCACCGCAGCCCGCAGGCCGACGACACCTTCGACACCAGCCGCTACCGGGCGGCACACCTGTGCGCAGCCACCCCCTTGCCGTTCCTGTTCGGCCGGGATGGCTCGGTGGTGATCGTGCCGCCGCAGGTCGCCGATGCGTCCGGGCTCGTGCTGGCAGGTGTGCGCGGGTTTGCGCTGCGTGTATGCGGCATGCAACTGTGGGTCGGCATGGCGCCGGCATCTCCCGGAGGGTGGAGCCCGGTGCTGCGGCGGTGTTTCGGAGAACGGCAACGGGCTGCGTACCGCTGGTAGCGCCCCCTGCGCCTCGGGAGGCTGGCAAACCAGGATGGGACAGCCCCCGTTGAGTCTGCGCCGGATAATCAGCCCATGGCACGTCCTGCAGTGACCCCTTTCGCCGCAACTGCCGGGTTGCCCGGGCCGCAGCCGTCGGTGCAGGACGCCAGGATGCATCGGCTGCGCTGGCTGACGCCGCTCATCGGCCTGATCCATCTGGCCGGTCTGGCGCTGCTGGTGTCCTACAGCCGGGTCAATCTGCATGCGGATCTGGCGGCCACCGGGGCGGGTGGCCCGCGCCTGTTGCTGGCCGTGGCGGCCCTGGTGGCGGCCGTGGCGCCCACCGGCCTCGCCTGGCTCTACCTGCGGCCTCTGCAGCACTGGTTGCAGCGGTCAACGGTCAGCCCGCAGGAGGCCATCCCCACGGCGATTGCGCGCCGCGCTGCGAATCTTCCGCTGGTCGTGGCCGCGTATGCCCTGGCGGGATGGGCGCTGCTGGTGGTCCAGGCGCTGCTGCGGGGTCTGCTGGCGGATGTCGCGGTGCCCGTTTCCATCCTTGCGCACCTGGTCCTGCGGCCCCTGCTGGTGGGCGTCGTGGTGGCCGCCGCGGTGCTGTTTGTCGCCGAGGCGGTGTGTCGTGCGTCCGTCTGGCCCTCGCTGCTGGGCGCCATCCGCATCACCGGCAACCGCCAGCTCTGGCGCCTGCGTACCGGTTACCGCCTGCTGGCGCTGTGGATGACCGTGAGCGTGATTCCCCTGGGAGCGGTGGCGCTGACCGCCTATGCCCGCGTGGCCGGAACCGATGCCGTGGCCGACCCGCTGCTGGAGCAGATCGTGTCGGTGGTACTGCTGATCGCGCTGTCGGCGGTGCTGGGCGGCGCGGTCCTGGCCTGGACCGTGTCGCGCTCCATCACCCGACCGCTGCAGGCGCTGGAAACTGCCACCCAGGCCCTGAGTGCGGGCCACTTCGACACCCGTGTCGTCGTGAATGCGACCGACGAATTCGGCACCCTGGCCGAGGGCTTCAACCTGGCGGCGCAGCGGCTCTCGCGCAGTTACGCCGATCTGGAAACCCGCAACCGCGAGTTGGCCGACGCGCTGGACCGTGTGGATTTCCTCGAGCACGTCAAGCTCGCACTGGACCGTTTCGTGCCAGAGACCGTGCGCAATGCCATCGAGCAGAATCCCGACGCCCCGGGCCTGGCCAAGGAAGCGCGGGATGTCACCGTGCTGTTCCTGGACATCGAGGGGTATTCGCGCCTGAGCGAGGAGTTGCCCAGGAGTGTGCTCAACAACCTGGTAGAGCGCTACTTCTCGCTGTTCCTGGAGTCGATCCGCGCCCAGGGCGGAGACATCAACGAAACGGCTGGCGACGGCCTGATGATCATCTTCCAGTCGCCCGATCCGCAGGCGCATCCGGCAGCCGCACTGCGTGCCGCCCTGGCGATCCAGCAGCAGACCGCAGAGGAAAACCGCGCGGAGGGAGCGGCCCAGACGCCCGTGCGCATCAACATCGGCATCAGTTCGGGCGAGTGTGACGTGGGCACCACCCGCTTCCAGGGCCTGGCCGGCGAGCGTTGGACCTTCACCGCCAGCGGGCCTGTCACCAACCTGGCCGCGCGTCTGAGCGATCGCGCCCATGGTGGGCAGATTCTGCTGTCGGCAGAAACCGCGCGCCGCCTGCAGGGCCGGTTTGCGCTGCGCAGCGCCGGCGAACTGGCGCTGCACAACCTGTCCAGCCCGGTGGTGGCCTGGGAGGCCTGCGTACCAGGCAGCTGATCCATGCGCC
>JBIKTP010000303.1:0-4312 GCA_044348035.1 Burkholderiaceae bacterium | reverse complement strand
CCTCCTCGAGTTCGACCGGAACACCGCTGAACAGGGAGTAGGTGATCAGCACCGAGAACGGCAGCGCCAGCATCGTGTGCACCAGGGCCAGGCCGAACAGCGTGTCGTCGATCCCGAGTTGCAGGAACCGCACAGCGAGCGGCAGCGCCAGCAAGGCCAGGGGGAATGCCCGGGTGAGCATGATGAGCATCCGGAATGCCCCCTTGCCGGCGAACTCGTATCGGGCCAACGCATAGCCGGCTGGCGCACCAAGGAGGATGCTACCCGCCATCGCCAGCACGGCGACGATCAGGGAGTTCTTCAGCGCGGCCGTGACACCCTGGAACTCGAGCAGGAAGGTGATGCTGCCCAGATCCGCCTCGGGCCAGGGGCGTTTCGGGAAGGCATTGACCATTTCGGGAGAAGACAGCGCGTTGACCATCAGCAGGTAGAGCGGCAGCACAGTCCAGACCGTGGCGGCCAGCGCCCCCAGGAACAGCACCCGGCGCACGCGCGCGCGATAGTCGGCCAGCGGGAGCGGCCTGCGCTGAGCGGCCAGTTGCGCCGCCGTCAAAGCCGCACTCCAGCGGGCACGCGCAACACGCGCAGGTAAAACAGCGTCGTCAATGCAGACAGCAGCAGCAGCACGAGCGCCATCGCGGAGGCGACGGCGCCATCCTGCAGCGTGAACTGCCAGTGATAGGCTTCACCCATCAGCACCGGGAACCTGGTGCCAGACAGCGCCACGATGACGGCAAACACCTCCAGAGCGAAGATCGTCCGCAGGATCAGCGCGGTTTGAAGGGTGGGCCGCAGCAGTGGCAGGGTCACGCGCAGGAACTTCTGCCATGGACCGGCGCCAAACACCTCGGCGGCCTCCCGGTACTCGCGCGGGATCATCCCGATGCCCGATGCCAGGATCACCAGTACCGTGCCGGTCGAACGCCAGATTTCGGCCAGGACGATGGCCACCAGCAAGCTGAACGTGTCGTCATATCCCAGGAACGACACGGGCTGCGCCCGCAGCCCCAGCCCGACCAGCAGGCTGTTGAGAAACCCGGTCTGCTCGAAGATTGCCAGCCACACGATGCCCGCGGCAAGGTCGCAGATCCCCAGCGGAATGGTCCACAAATACAGCAGCATGTCCCGGGCGCGGGTGACCTGGGTCAGCATCTGCGCCATGCACAGCGCAACGACCAGTTGGATCGGCACCACGAGTGCCGCGAACATCAGGGTGTTGCCAAGCGTGGCTCCGAACTTCCAGTGACCGAACATCGTCTGGAAGTGCTTCAGCGTGAAGGCGCCGCCCGCGTCGGTGAACGCAGCTACGCTGACCAGCACCATCGGATAGACGAAGAACACCACGGTGAACAGCGCCGCGGGCAGGATCAGCAGATGGGGCAGCAGGCGCGGGTACATCGGATCGCGGTTCAGACAGGCGGGTCAGATACTCACTTCACCGGGCAGGGGCCGGCGGACGCGGGATCAGGCTCCCAGCACGGCGCGTTGGAGTCCACCATGATCTGGCGCAGCACCCCCGCCAGCTCGTCGAGCACCGGGCGCACCGGCTGCCGGGCCAGGATGATGCGCTCGAAGGCGTCGTTGTAGACCTGGTTGAACTTGCCGCTAAGGTTGCCCAGCCCGGTCGGAAGCATCGCTGGGTTGGCGTCAGGCGAGCTCGACTGGACTTGGATCGCGGCGCCGAGGATTCGCGCCGCCGGCGGCAGGTCGTTCGGGAGCTTGACGTCGATGGTCGGGAAGAAGTTGGTCGCTTTCAGCGTGGCGATCTGAACCTCTGGCCGCATCATGTAGGCGATAACCTTCTCCGCTGCGGCACGATCGGGCGCGGTGCGCGGGATCGCGACCCCCGCCAGCACCGGCATGAACCCGCGCCCGGTGGGGCCACTGGGCGCCGGGAAAGCCACGAAGTCGTCCGGATTCTTGTCGAACGCGGCGGCAAGACGCGCGTTGTGATCGAACGCGACCCACACCTGACCGTTGACCAGTTGCTCGTGCATGAAATTGAAGCTCGGAGAGGACGGATGGGTGTACTTCCAGAGTTCCTTCATCATCTCCCAGCCCTTCTCTGCGCCGGCGGAGCGGAACCCGGTGACCGCGCTGTCTGCATACGACGGGAGGAGGTAGCCCTGGAAGAATCGGTGCTTCAGGCCCTGGGGGCCGGCAGGAAAGCCGAACTTGGCGCCACCGGTCCGCTCGGTCAGGTTCCTCATCCAGGCCACGAACTGGTCGTAGGTCAGCTTGTTGATATCTGCACCTGCCGGCAGAAAGGGCAGGGCCTTCTTGTGCGCGGCCATCACGTAGGTGGCCTGCATCCAGGGCAGGTACTTCTGTTCCGAGGACCCGAGCTTGCCGAGCTTCACGAAGGCCGGGTTGATGGCAGCGCCTCGTCCGATCGCCGAGAGGTCGACCAGATCCTTGCCGTAACCCTGGAACTGGCCGTGCAGCGCGCCGAGCACGCCGATGCTGCCCTTGCCAGCTTGCAGTTCGGCGTTGAGCCGCGTCAGAAACGGGCCCTCCGCAGTCGCGAGGAAGTCCAGCGGCACCGGCGTGGCCTTCAGGACATCTTCCCTCATGCTCTTCTGCCCCTCCACGTTGGCGTGCTGCGTGGACCACACCAGCACGCCCTGAGCCTTTGCGGTTCCGGCCTGCAGGCCGATACCCAGCGCCACGCCGGCCAGCAGGGCAGCCGGAGCAAATTGCTTCATCCAGTTCATGGGGAAATCTCCTTGGCCAAGAAAGGGTTGATGACAGCGGGGAATCGTTGAAGCGCCGGCGTGCGCAGCGATTGAACGGGCCAGCATCGGGAACCAGCGGACCCGGCCGGGGCGCACTGAAACGGGTACAGGCCGTGCGTCGGAATCGTGTACCGACCCCGGTCGTTTAGCGCGAGGATGTCGCGGGCCTTGCTGCGCAGCGACTGGCGTTCGTTCTCGGTGAATGTGTCGGTCACGGATCGGCTCCTGGCTTGGGGGAGGTACGGCTGAGCGCGCTCAGGTCGTAATGCGACGACCCTGCGGATCAAACCAGCGCAGCCGCGCGGGGTCGGGCTGCAGGTACAGCAAGCTGCCTGGCGCTACGGGCATTCCGCTGGGCAGCATCGCGCGAAACGGCCCGCCCTCGCCCAGTGCCGTCACCAGCACGTTGGGGCCGAGCTCCTCGACCACGTCGGCCCGGCAAGCGATGCCATGGGCCGCCACCTGAAGATCCTCGGGACGGACCCCGAGGGTCAGGCGCACATGGCCGCGCGGACCCTCGAGCCGCAGGCCGCGGGCATCGTAGACACCGTCCTGCTCCGCGTGGGCCTCGACAAAATTCATCGGCGGGCTGCCGATGAAGCCCGCGACAAAGGTGTTCACCGGATTGCGATAGATCTCCATCGGCGTGTCGCACTGCACGATCACGCCCTGGTCCATGATGGCGATTCGGTCGGCCAGACTCATGGCCTCGATCTGGTCATGGGTGACATAGATCGTGGTGGTACGACTGCGCGACAGGATGGCCTTGAGCTCTGCCCGCATTTCCATGCGCAACAGCGCGTCCAGGTTGGACAGCGGCTCGTCCATCAGCATCACGCGCGGCTGCACAACCAGCGCACGCGCCAGTGCCACACGCTGGCGCTGCCCGCCCGACAACTGCGCCGAATAGCGCTCCAGCAGCCCCTCCAGATGCACGATGGCAGCGGCCTCTTCGACGCGCTGGCGGATCTCTGCTGGCGGTCGCCTCTGCATCTTCAGGCCGAAGCCGATATTGTCGAAGACCGTCAGGTGCGGAAAGACCGCGTAGTTCTGGAACACCATCGCCAGACGGCGGTCGCGCGGCTGAAGCACGTCGATGCGCTCGTCGCCAGCGTGCACACTGCCCTGGTCGGCGACTTCCAGCCCGGCGACGATTCGCAGCAGTGTCGACTTGCCGCAGCCCGATGCGCCCAGCAGCACGAGGAACTCGCGATCCGCGACCGTAAGGTCGACCCCGCGCAAGGCATGAAAACTGCCGAAGTGCTTGTCGATGTTGCGCAGCGTCAGTTGGCTCATGGTGATGGTTTGTTCGGTCGCGGGTTGTCGGTAGTCAGCGGCTCGAGATACCCCACATCGCGAACATCTGACGCCGGATCATGAACATGAACACGGCTGCAGGCACGACAAGCAGCGCGCCTCCGGCGAACTTGATCGCCAGGGTCGATGTTTCGAGGCTCTGCAAAAGGAAGGCCGGCAGGGTACGGTTCTGGATCATCAGCACGGCCGACGCGAAGACCTCGTTCCATGAGATCACGAAGGCGAAGATGGCCGACGCGGTCAGCCCCGGCAGCGCGAGC
>JBIKTP010000302.1:0-4314 GCA_044348035.1 Burkholderiaceae bacterium | reverse complement strand
GGGATGTGGGTGTTGAACCAGGCTGCCACCAGATAGACGAAGATCAGCATGCTGATCGCCGCTTCTGGCGGCGAGTCGATGCCGAAGTCGATCAGCGGAAAGTCGAAGCCCAGCAGCCAGGGCGCAACGGTCTGCCCCACCAGCTGGCCGCCGAGCAGCACCCCGAGGATGATCGAGGCGATGGTCAGGCCTTCGATCCAGCCGTTGGCCTTGACCAGCTGGGAGGCCGGCAGCAGCTCGGTGAGGATGCCGTACTTGGCAGGCGAGTAGGCTGCCGCTCCCAGCCCCACGATGGCATAGGACAACAGCGGATGCGTGCCGAACAGCATCAGCAGGCAGCCCGCCACCTTGATCGAGTTGCTGATCAGCATGACCCGGCCCTTGGGCATGGAGTCGGCGAATGCGCCGACGAACGGCGCCAGCACCACATAGAACAGCGCGAACATCGGCACGAGTGCGGCCTGCTGCCATTCGGGCGCCTCGCTGCTGCGCAGGAGCTGCACGGCGGCCACGAACAGCGCGTTGTCTGCCAGCGAGCTGAAGAACTGCGCCGACATGATGGTGTAGAACCCGCGCTTCATGCAGTGGTCGTGGCGGTAGCAGGCTTCCTGATGCCGAAGCGGTGAGGACTGGTCTCCAAGGTGCGCAGGTTATATCATGGTCCCGCCCCCCCCCCCACTGCAGCGCACCATGCCCCGCCCCATCCTTGCCACCATCCATACCGACGCCTTGCGCAGCAACCTGGCACGGGCCAGCCAGGCAGCGCCGGATGCCCGTGTCTGGGCGGTCGTCAAGGCCAACGCCTATGGGCACGGCATCGAGCGCGTGTTCGATGGCCTGCGCGCGGCGGACGGTTTCGCCTTGCTGGATCTGGACGAGGCCGAGCGTGTGCGCGCACTCGGATGGCGCGGCCCCATCCTGCTGCTGGAAGGCGTTTTCGAGGCGCGTGACCTGGAGCTGTGTTCGCGGCTGGGCCTGTGGCACAGCGTCCACTGCGACGCGCAGATCGACATGCTGGCCGCCCACAAGACCCATGTGGGCCACCGGGTGTTCCTCAAGATGAACTCCGGCATGAACCGGCTGGGGTTTGCGCCGCACCGCTACCGCGCCGCCTGGATGCGGCTCGACGCGCTGCCGCAGGTCGAGGAAATCTCCCTGATGACGCATTTCAGCGACGCCGACGGGCCGCTGGGCATTGCCCGGCAACTGGCCGTCTTCACCGCGACAACCCGTGACCTTCCTGGTGAACGCAGCCTGAGCAACAGTGCCGCGACCCTGCGCCACATGGGGCTGGCCGGGGCTCCGGGTACCGGCCTGGTCTCGGACTGGATCCGGCCCGGCATCCTCACCTATGGCAGCTCGCCCGACTACCCGGAGCATGATGCGCAGCACTGGGGACTGCAGCCGGCCATGACGCTCAGCGCGCGCATCATCGGCGTGCAGGAGCTGCAGCCGGGTGACACGGTGGGTTATGGTTCGGCCTTCCAGGCGGACCGCGCCATGCGCATCGGTGTCGTGGCCTGCGGGTATGCCGATGGTTACCCGCGTGTCTGCCCGACCGGCACGCCGGTGCTGGTGGCGGGGATGCCCAGCCGGACGGTCGGTCGCGTCAGCATGGACATGCTCACGGTCGACCTCGGCATGGTGCCCGACGCCGGCATCGGCACCGAGGTGACCCTCTGGGGTCGGTCCGCGCAGGGTGCCAGCCTGTCGATCGATGCCGTGGCGCGTGCGGCCGGCACGGTGGGCTATGAGCTCATGTGTGCGCTCGCACAGCGGGTGCCGGTGGTGCTGGACTGACGGGTGGCATCCGCGCGGTGCCTGCGCCGGGTTTGACCCAGGTCAGACTGCCTCCCGGCGCAGTGCCCCGAAACGGCCTACATTGGGTGTCTCCTGGGGAAGCCGATGGAATTCAAGGACTACTACCCGCACATGGGTCTCGCACGGGATGCCACGGCTGACGACATCAAGAAGGCGTATCGACGTCTGGCACGCAAGTACCACCCCGACGTGAGCAAGGAGGCCGATGCCGAGGCCCGGTTCAAGGAAATCGGCGAAGCCAACGAGGTGCTCAAGGACCCGGGGAAGCGGGCCGCCTACGACCGCCTCAGCGCGAACTGGAAGGCTGGCCAGGCGTTCCAGCCGCCCCCGGACTGGGACACCGGCGTTGAAGGCCGGGGCCGTGGATTCGATGACCAGGCCGAGGGGGACTACAGCGATTTCTTCGAGGCCCTGTTCCGGGGCGCGAAGGTTCCCGGCGGGACCCGGCGCCACCGGGCCAGCAGCCCTGTGGCAGCAGGCGAAGACCGCCATGCGCGGATCCAGATCGATCTGGAGGAAGCCTACCAGGGCGCGCGCCGCACGCTCGCGCTGCAGGTGCCGGAAGTCGATGCACAGGGCCGCGTGTCCATGCGTGCGCACGAGATTGCATTCGAAGTGCCGCGCGGCGTGCGCGCCGGGCAGCACATCCGCCTGGCGGGTCAGGGCGGGCCCGGCATCGGCGGCGCAGCGCCGGGCGACCTGTACCTGGAAATCACGTTTCGCCCCCATCCGCACTACCGGGTGGATCAGCGTGATGTCTACCTGGACCTGCCGGTGGCCCCCTGGGAGGCCGTGCTGGGGGCGCAGGTCCGGGCGCCGACACCCGGCGGCACACTGGAGCTGACCGTGCCACCCGGTTCGGTCTCGGGCCGCAAGCTGCGCGTGCGCGGGCGCGGCATTCCGGGCACGCCGCCGGGAGACTTCTATTTCGTGTTGCAGATAGCGCTGCCTGTGGCCGAGCAGCCGCAGGCGCAGGAGGCCTACCGTGCGTTCGCGGCGCAGTTCGCCGGTTTCGATCCGCGCGCCAGACTGGGAGCCATGCCATGAACACCGACGATGCCGGGTCGACCACGCGGGTGGTCCATGCCCATGTGCTGGAAGACCTGACGGGCCTGACCCTGGACGAGCTGTGCCGTGCCTGTGGCGCGCCCGCACACCTGCTGGTCGAGCTGGTCGAGGAGGGCGTGATCACGCCGTGTGGCTCCACCGACGGCGAATGGCGCTTCACCGGCATGCACCTGCGCCATGCCCGGGTTGCGGTGCGCTTGCAGCGCGACCTGGGGGTCAATCCGGCTGGCGCCGCACTGGCGCTGCAGCTCATGGACGAGCTGGAACAGCTGCGTGCGCAACTGCAGGCCGGTCGCGCTGTGCGCGTTGCCGCCCCTTAAACTGGAATCTTTCCCACTTGCAAGGAGACACCATGTACCAGCGCATCCTCGTTCCCGTGGACGGCAGCGCCACGGCCCGCCGTGGCCTGCAGGAAGCCATGGCCCTGGCCGACCTCACCGGCGGGCAACTGCGCCTGCTGCATGTGGTGGACGAGTTGTCCGCCGCGATGAGCATGTCGGGCCAGGGGGTCGTGTCGGCAGACATGTTCCAGCTCCTGCGCGAGGGCGGCGAGCAGGTGCTGGCCCAGGCCCTGGCGCTGGCGCAGTCCCGCAAGCTGCCGGCCGACTCGGTCCTGATCGAAGGGTTCACCGGGCGCCTGTGTGACCATGTACTGGCGCAGGCGCAGCAGTGGGGCGCCGAGATCATCGTGCTGGGCTCCCATGGCAGGCGCGGTGTCGGGCGCATGGTGATGGGCAGCGACGCGGAGCAGATCATCCGCACGGCGCAGGTGCCGGTGCTGGTCGTGCGCGCCTGCGATCCGGCTGCGTAGGCGGCGCCGGTCGCAGCCCCGCCCCCGCGCTGCCTCAGTACAGGCCGCGCACCTGGGCATGCAGCCGCGACAGCCCCAGCAAGGCGTCGGTGAACGGCGTGGCCACGCCGGTCAGCGCGCCGAGTTCGCGCACGGCGCCCACCAGCGCGTCGAGCTCCACCGCCCTGCCCGCTTCCACATCCTGCAGCATCGAGGTCTTGAAGCGCCCGAGCTTGCGGGTGACCGCATGCCGGTCCTGCGGCTGCTGGTCGATCGGAATGCCCAGGCGCGCGCCGATCTCGCGCGCCTCGAGCATGACCTGCGAGCAGAAGCCCCGCACCAGCGGGTCGTCCAGGATGCGATGGCTATCGGCGCCGGTGATGGCGCTGACCGGGTTCATGGTCATGTTGCCCCACAGCTTGAACCAGATGTCGCGCTGGATCGCGGTGCTGACGTCGACCTCGAATCCGGCGCGCTGCAGCAGTTCGCCCAGCGCCACCAGGCGTTCGCTGCGCAGGCGCGAAGGTTCCCCGACGATGAGCCGGTTGCCGAAGCCATGGCGCACCACACCCGGAGCCGCCAGTGAACAGCTGGCATGCACGACGCAGCCCACGATGCCAGCCGGCGGCACGTGG
>JBIKTP010000301.1:0-4316 GCA_044348035.1 Burkholderiaceae bacterium | reverse complement strand
AACTATGCCAGCCTGACGCGCGCCCCCGAAGTGCAGGCCCTGATCCAGGCTGAAATGGAGCGCGTGAACAAGAAGTTTGCCCGCGTCGAGCAGATCAAGAAATTCTTCCTGCTCGACACCCAGCTCAGCGCCGAGGACGAGGAACTCACCCCGACCATGAAACTCAAACGCAAGCTGGTCGAAAAGAAGTACGCTGCGCAGATCGACGCCATGTACCGCTGACCACAGTCACCCACCTACCATTCACTTTCACCACAACAGGAGACCTGCCATGAAACTGAAATCCACCCTCGCCCTGGCCTTGCTGGCCGTGGCGGCCGTCCACGCGTCCGCCCAGACGCAAGGTGTCAGCAAGAACGAGATCGTTCTGGGCTCGATCCAGGACCTTTCCGGCCCTCTGGCCTCGCTGGGCAAACAGGTGCGCTACGGCATGCAGCTGCGCGTGGACGAACTCAACGAGCAATCCGGCGGCATCCATGGGCGCAAGATCCGGCTGCTGATCGAAGACTCCCAGTACGACCCGAAGAAGGCCGTGCTCGCCACCCAGAAACTGGTCAACCAGGACAAGATCTTCGCGATGGTCGGCCACATCGGCACCACCAGCAACCTGGCGGCCATGCCGATCCAGTTTGCCAAGAATGTGCCCAACCTGAACCCGATCACCGCATCCAAGGAGATGTACGAGCCCTTCCACAAGCTGAAGTTCGCCTTCTCTGCCAGCTACTACGACCAGATGCGCGTGTTCGCACCGAAGCTGGCCAAGGAAAAGGGCGCCAAGAAGGTCTGCACGCTTTACCAGGATGATGACTTCGGCACCGAGGTGATGAATGGCGCAGAGGCCGGCCTCAAGACCATCGGCATGACCCTGGCCGAGAAGACCACCTACAAGACCGGCGCGACCGACTTCTCGTCCCAGGTGGCGCGCCTGAAGGCCGCCAACTGCGACATGGTGATCCTGGGCACGGTGCTGCGCGAGACCATCGGCACCATCGGCACCGCCCGGCGCACCGGCTACAACCCGACCTTCCTGGGATCCAGCGCCGCCTACTTCGATCTGGTGCACAAGCTGGGTGGCAAGGCCATGGACGGCCTGTATGCCGCGATGACGGTGCAGAACCCCTACCTGGACTCCGCGTCCCAGCCGCTGCGCTTCTGGGCCACCAAGTACCAGACCAAGTTCAACGAAGAGCCGGCCGTGTTCTCGGTGTACGGCTACACCGCGATCGACAACTTCATCACCGCCGCCACCGCCGCCGGCCCCAACCTGACCACCGACGCCTTCATCAAGGCCCTGGAGACGGTGACCTTCCCGGCAGACATCTTCGGCAGCCCGATCACGAAGTTCGGTCCCAAGAAGCGCCAGGGCTCGGACCAGGCCCGGCTGTCGCAGATCGTGGACGGCAAGTGGAAGGTGCTGGAGTAAGGCGCCTGCCGCTGCTGATCGAATGATCTGCCGGTGCAGACCGGCGGGTTTTGAAAGCCACCTTCGGGTGGCTTTTTTTCGTGCAGGTGATTCGCCTGTACAGTAACTGCCAGATCGCATTGGAGGCCTGTTCCATGGAAACCAAGTCCCTGACCGGGAGCTGCCTGTGTCGCAGCGTCCGCTACACCGTGCAAGGCGAGCCGCAGCGCGCCTATCACTGCCACTGTTCGCGCTGCCGCAAGGCGACCGGGACAGGCCATGCGTCCAACCTGTTCGTCGCCGGCACGCTGACCTGGGACGCTGGCGAGGCGCTGGTGCGCCATTTCAAGGTGCCCGAGGCCCAGCGGTTCACGAACGCGTTCTGCAGCGAGTGTGGTGGCCGGGTACCGCGATCGGTCGCGGGCGCGGGCATGGTCATGGTCCCGATGGGGTCGCTGGATGACGAGCCGGGATTCGAACCACAGGCACGGATCTTTCAGGGATCGCGGGCGGCCTGGTCGTGCAGCAGCCAGGTGCTGCCCGGGTTCGACGCGATGCCGGGCTGAAGCAAACATCCCGGAGCCGCTGCTCGATCGCACTCGGGGCGGATCATCCGGAGTACGACAGACCGGGCGTATGCCTCCGATGGCTGGCACCGCGCTGATCGCCATCGCCCAGTTCTTCGCCTCTGGCATCCTGGCTGGCCGTGCCCGCGGGTTGCTGCCCACGGCGCTGCCGACCTTCGTGCTGTTCACGTTGGCGCTGATCGGCGCTCTGGGCATGCGCTGACGGTGCTCATGCGAAGAAGGCGGCACTCCACCGGCTCGGTGCCGGTTGGGCCCCCACTGCGCCGTCAGGCGATTCGTTCCAGGGCCTCGCCAACCTGGCTGCGGAACTGTTCGCTGCAGGTACTCCAGTCCACCACATCCACCAGGATTGGCAGGTCGGAAACTTCGAACGCCTCGCGCAGGTCTGCCAGCGTTCGCCAGGGGACGGTACCGTCCGCCTTGATCATGAGGTCCAGGTCGGAGAATTTCCTGGCACGACCGTTGACGCGGGACCCGAATGCGAATACCTCCCCAGCATGGACATGCCGGCGCACGATCGCGCGGATCTGGTCGAGCTGATCCGGGGGCAGATCAATCATTGCGGCGCTCCAGCTGTGCAAGCACGGTTTGGGCCTGGGCGGCGAATGCGGGAGCCTGTTCGAAGACGGCCTGTGCAACAGCCCTGTTGTAGGCATGGGATGTCTGGTTGCGGGCCGCGTGGAACGACATTCAGGCGTCGACATCGTCAATCAGGCCAGCTCGGGCAGCCAGGCGGTACAACTGCCGCATGGGGACGCCCTCCACCTCGCCTGCGACCGGATTGGCCGACAACCAGCGGCGCATCATCTTCCAGGACTGCTCGTAGGCGACTTCGAACGACTGGATGACACCCGCACGCAAGGCCTCCTGCGTCGCCGCATCGAACTGTTGCCAGCGGCTCGGGTCGCCGGTCACAGACAACGCGCGCAGCAAGGCCGACGTTGCAGACTGGAGTGGCGATAGATCGAGCATGCGTCTTTATACCAGCCACGGAGCGAATCGCGGTGCTCTCACCGCCACGCACGCTGGCAACATGCCCTGTCGCCAGCCCTTGTCGCGAATTGCCGCAGCCACCGCAATTGCGGTTTTCACGACAATGCCGCATGGCCTCCTTCGACGATCATCGCGCAGGGCCAGGCCCCGCTGAGCCAGGCCACGCTGCGGGCACTGGCCGCCATCCCTGGCGCCCGACCCACCATCGCCAAGGTGCGCGCCTTGATCGAAAAACTCCGGCGCCACGGGCTGCTCACGCGCGGCAAGGCTGGCAACAGCATCGATGACCCCCTGTTCGCGCAATACCTGGTCGCGCAGGGTGCGCCCGCGCGGGCACGGCCCTGATGTCCGGCCCCGCGCCATTGCGGGTGGCCGCCGCTCAGGACACCATGTAGGCCGCCGCCCCCGTAGACAGCAGCGTGCCGTCGGCCGCATGGAACTCCATGCGCGTCGAGGCCACCCGCGAGCCCAGCCGCATGACCTGGGCATGCACGTCGAAGTGTTCGCTGATGCCCTGGCGCAGGTAGTCGACGCGCAGGTCGATGGTGCCCAGTTTCGAGAACCGCGTGAGGCGCTGGGCCGGCGGCTCATCCATGTGGCGCGCGCCGATGGCCGCCATCACGGCCACGCCGCCCATGCTGTCGAGGCAGGCGCTGATCACGCCGCCATGGGCGCGGTTGTAGCCATAGTGGCCGACCAGCTCGGGGCGCATCACGATGCGACCGGTGACCCGCTCGGGGGCGATGCTGGTGATCTTCAGGCCGAGGAAGCGGTTGAAGACCACCAGATCTTCAAAGATATGGCGCACCCCGTCGACGAACTCGGGCTCGAAAACGACGGGGGCTGGAGGGGCGACAGTGCCGCCATGGGTGGTGGATGCCTTGGAACTGCGTGGTGTCATAAGCCCAATTGTCGTGCAGCCAGTTCCTTCATGATCTCCTCGGAGCCGCCACCGATCATCATCACCTTGACCTCGCGGTAGATGCGCTCGCTGCGGGTGCCGCGCATGAAACCCATGCCGCCCAGGATCTGAACCGCCTGGTCGGCACAGAACTGCATCGTCTGGGTCGCATGGTTCTTGAGCATGCAGACCTGGGCCACCCAGTGGGCGGTGGTCTCGCCGCCGGCACGCTCGGCGCCCGCGTCCGCGGCCTCGCTCACCGCGTCGACCCAGGCCTGGGTGGAGGCGATGCGCATCTGCATGTCGACCAGCTTGTGCCGGATCACCTGGTGCTCCACCAGCGGCTGGCCGAAGGTCTTGCGCTGGCGGGCCCACGCCAGCGCCTCGTCGTGACAGGCCATCGCGTACCCCAGCGCCGCCACCGAGAGGCCCA
>JBIKTP010000300.1:0-4317 GCA_044348035.1 Burkholderiaceae bacterium | reverse complement strand
CACGATACCGTGCCCGATGAGGCTGATGAACTGCTCAAAGGTCGCGTGGCGTTTTACAACGTCTGGAAGCCTCTTGTCGCCCGAGTGGAAGAGCTGCCTTTGGCCATGTGCGACGCCAGCACCCACGACCCGGACGATATGCTTCGGATGGATTTGAAGTACCGCGAGCGTACGGGTGAGATTTATGTGATGCGTCACTCACCCAAGCACCGCTGGATGTACTTTCCTTTGATGGAAGCGCATCACGCGTTGCTGCTCAAAACCTACGACTCAGCCACCGACGGGCGTTGCAGGTTCATGGGCCACTCGGCGTTCGAACACCCCCACACACCGCCTGGCGCTCAAAAGCGCGAAAGCATCGAAGTGCGGACCATGGCGTTCTTCTGAAACCTACAGGGGACCAACCCAGTTTGGGCCCCTCATGACGTGACCCAGGTTGGTCAGCCTCTTGCGGACATTGCCGATTCCTGCCGATCTGCAGATACTCATGAGGGCCGCGCGATCTTCTGATTGGCGTACTCTCAGACCAGTATGGCACCAAAATTTCCGATTTTTTGCCAACCCGATCCTGCCGTACCACGGCGAAAAAGTCAGGCGGTTGTGAGACGAGACGGGGTTTGAGGCGGATTTCGGGGGTGGGGGGCCATGGGGTCAGTCAGGGCCACGCCGAGCATTGTGGCAAAGGTCGAACACCACACTGCGCTGGACTACACCGATGTCGGCGCATTCATGGGCGAGCTTCGCCGGCAGTTCAGCATGGGCGCGCGGGCGCTGGAGTTCGCCATCCTCACGGCGGCCCGGTCAGGCGAAGTGCGCGGTGCCAGCCGGACCGAAGTGGATCTCGACAAGGCGGTATGGAACATCCCTGAACATCGCATGAAGGCCGGACGTGAGCACCGCATTCCGCTGTCTGTCTCTGCTGTGAATTTGCTGCGAGCCGTGCCGCGCATCGCGGACAGCGAGTTGCTGTTCCCGAACACGAAGGGCACCGCACTTTCGGACATGACACTGACGGCTGTCCTGCGGCGCATGGGATGCCCGGTCACTGCCCACGGATTTCGTTCCACGTTCCGCGACTGCGCTGGGGAGACCACGGCCTACCCGCGGGAGGCCATCGAACATGCCATGGCGCACCAGCTCAAGGACAAGGCCGAGGCAGCCTATGCACGCGGCACCTTGTTCGACAAACGCCGCAACTTGATGGCCGATTGGGCGCAATTCTGCGACACGGTGGTCTGAGCCTGGATTCATGCATGGCTGCCATATACTCTGATACTTGGCAAAAGGAGAGTCGCAATGGATCAGCGCACAGCCCGGGTTGGAAACAACAACCGTACCCAGATCGTCACCATCCCGCTGGAGTACCGGTTTCCCGAGGGAATGAAGGAGGTTTTCATCCGGAAAGTGGGCGACGAAATCGTCCTCTCCCCCAGGCCCAAGGACTGGAGCGCCTTCCTGGCGGCCGGGGTCCGCGTGAGCGAGGACTTCATGGCGGATGCGGATGATCTTCCCTTGCAGGAGCGTGACACCGCATGAGCAGCCTGTACATGCTCGACACCGACACCTGCGCCTTCATCCTGCGCCGGTCATCGGCGGAACTGCTGGACAGGATCCAGACCGTGCCTCTGGAGCATCAGGTCATGTCGATGGTCACGCTGGCTGAATTGCTCTATGGCGTCCAGTTGTCGAGCCGAAAGAAGGACAACAAGGCGGCGGTAGACGCTCTGACCCGCCATCTGGCAGTCATCGACTGGACGCGCGATGCGGCTGAACACTACGCCGACATCCGGGCCGACCTCAAGAAGAAGGGCCAATCCATCGGTTCCAACGACCTGATGATCGCGGCGCATGCGCGCAGCCTGGGGGCCATTGTGGTGACGAACAATGTGAAAGACTTCCGACGGGTCAAAGGGCTCAAGCACGAGAACTGGATGGCATGACCGCCCCCAACCTGAACGTCGAACGGAAAGGCCATCAGCTGTTAGTTCTTGCCAACCCTGGCCTTGATGTCCTTCATCCGGTGGAAAAGGTGAAACGGGTCCGATGCACTGGTCTCGAACTCCCAGTTGAGATACCACTGCCGAGCAGCATCGTCCTTGGCGAGCACCAGCAGGGCACGTATCCCGGCGATATCTGCTGCTTGCGCCGTGCGCTTCAAAGCATCCTTGAGAAGGGCCTTGCCAAGTCCGACGCCCTGATGCTCGAGATCCACCGCCAGGCGCGCAAGAATCATCACCGGCACAGGGCGTTGCGGGATGCCTTTGACCACTCGGGGAGCAGCCGTTGCCGGTTCGACGCTGCCCACTGCCAGACTGCAAAAGCCGACCACAACACCGGTGTGGCAACAAACACAGGTTTGCGCGCTGTTGGATTTTTGATTGATCAGCGCAAAACGCCGCAAGAACTGATTGAGTGCGGGCTGACCGCAATCGAAGGACTCAACGGCGTCCGCACCGGCCAGTCTGCGAACTGGCTCGTACGCCGGCGAACTCAACCGAGCAACCCCGGCTTGGAAAGAAGGTCCCGCAGCTTCGGCTTGGCGCTGACGGGTTGGTCCAGCGCTGCGAGAAACTCTCGCCACTTCGCCGACGGCCGGCTGCATCGCTGCAATGCGGCGGGCGCGCGGGGTACAGGGGACGCGGCCTACCTGCTGCATCTGGACGGTGTGCCTGCTGGAGGCCTGGAGAACTGGCGCGATGGCCGCGGCTGGCAGGCCTGGCGGGTCGACCTCGGCCGCCCGCTAACTGCGGCAGAGCGCGATGTGGTGCTTGCGCCGCACAGTGGCCACGCGCGCCTGGCTCCATCGATTGTCTTTTCCGGTGCGCCGGCCGAGCTTGTTCAGCACGCGCGCGATCTCGTCATCGCCATAGCGCTGCGCCAGGCGCGTGATGAGCTCGACGTCCTCGATCGCCGTCTTGTGCACGACGGCGCCCGACATGGGTTTGTTCATGCTGAAGCTCGTGCGGCAGCCGCCTTGCCAGTGAATGACCATGTTGAGTTGCTGCGCGGCGTCGATGTCGACCACGATCTCTTTGATCAGCGTGCGGGCGATGCGCTTCTTCAACGTCATCGGACAGGTGTCGCTGTTCCAGACCTCGGCGAAGTGCCGGCCGAGCTCGCGCAAGGTCAGCTCGTCGGCCGGCGTCAGCGCAGCGGCTGCGCCCTACAGTGCGTCGAGCTCCTTGGCGATGCGTTCTGCCCTTGGAGCGTGGCATTCCAGCGCTGCGCGAGGACTTCGCACATCCGAGGAGCAAAAAAATGCAGTCCCGCAGTGTCCTTGGAATCGGGGTAAGTCCAGTACCCACTCCAGTGGGAAATCCCGCCACGCGGCTGCCTTCTTGGCATTCACACTGATGAGGTCTGGCGATCGAAAGATGCGTCCACCGCCGGCTGAGCACGTCGCGGATCGGCGCAGCGGCCAGGTCAAGCCCATGCGATGAATCATGGGCAGAAACATGGACAAAAAAATACGGGCCGTAAAGGCCCGCATTTACCAGCTGTCTGGCGGGCCAGAACTTACCAGATTGCAAACCGCCTAAGTTTTCCAAGGGCAAGTAGATCAAGCTCTTGGGGTCCGGTTCATCAATCTGAATGTGGAGACTGCCACTTGTTGAGTGAGTTTCAAAACCCCCTGTTTTTGGTGGGGTCGGGGATTCGAACTGAAAGGGAGAGCTCGACGGCTTTCGTCTCGAAGTTGTTGAACAGCGCTTGCAAAATCAAGCGTATGAATCACAGGATGCATCGCGCCAGCGATCAACGCGGACAATGTCCGACCATTACTTTGCCTGCTGTTCGTTTGACACAGCGCGCGCACAAAAGGTCGCCTCGTAGTGTTCAATTTCGGTGTCTAAAAGGCGATCCCACATCCGAGTCATCAAGCCGTAGTTGCCTTTCAGTGACGTATGGTGCAGGTTATGAAACGTTGAAGTGTTCATCCATCGCAACAATGGAACGCGTAGCAGCGATGCCGGTAGCAACTCGTACCCAAGGTGCGACATGAGATTGTTGGCCATGCCGATGACTTGCAAAAAGGCCAGACTTGGCAGATAGATTGGCACGAACATGACCACCGGCACGACCCACGCTCCCAGTATGGCGCCCTCTACCCAGTGGAACGAGTATGAAGAGAAAGGGTTCACGTCAACGCTCTTGTGATGCACAGCATGCACATATCGGAACAGCTTGGGATGATGAAATAGACGATGCCAAAAGTAAAACCAAGCGTCATTGAATGCGAGCAACCCAATGGTGGTGACAACGATCCAAAGCCAGCCGATTGAGTCAGCGTCCGTTGTCAGGCGCGTTTGTCCGCTGGAG
>JBIKTP010000299.1:0-4319 GCA_044348035.1 Burkholderiaceae bacterium | reverse complement strand
CCCGCACCCAGGAGATCTTCGAGGGCGGCATCGACCAGATGGACCCCGACGAATGGATGGCCTACTACCGCGCCGCCGGCGATGCCAGCGGCAAGCCCTTCGCGCCGCACGATGGCGGCGGCACGCTGTTCATGGACACCTATGCCATGCAGGCGGCCTACCACATGAAGACCTACGGCACCACACGCGAGCAGATCGCATTCGGCGCCTCCAAGAACCACGCGATGGGCGCGCTCAACCCGAAGGCGCAGTACCGCTTCGAGGTCACGCCGCAGCAGGTGCTCGACGACCGCCTGGTCAGCTGGCCGCTGACGCGCGCCATGTGTGCCCCCATCGGCGATGGCGCAGCAGCCGCACTGCTGTGTTCGGCCCGGGCACTCGCCGGTCTGCCCGCGGCGGTGCGCGAGCGGGCCGTGCGCGTGCGGGCCAGCGTGCTGACGGGCGGCAAGTACCGTGCGCTCGACGAACCCGGCCTGTCGCATGTGGCAGCGCAGCGTGCCTACGCGCTGGCCGGTGTGCGGCCGCAGGACATCGACGTGGCCGAGGTCCATGACGCCACCGCCTTCTGCGAGATCTACCAGGCCGAGATGCTGGGTTTCTGCGCAGTCGGCACCGGCGGGGCCTTCGTGGGCAGCGGCGCCACTGCGCTGGGCGGGCAGATTCCGGTCAATGTATCGGGAGGCCTGGTGTCCAAGGGACATCCGGTGGGGGCGACCGGCCTGTCGATGGTGTACGAACTCACGGCGCAACTGCGCGGCGAATGTGGTCCGCGCCAGGTCGCCGGCGCCGACCTCGCGCTGGCCGAGAACGGTGGCGGCGTGATCGGCTTCGAGGAGGCGGCATGCGCGATCACGCTGCTGCAGCGCTGACATGGGCCACCCTGCCGAATTGCCCCGCTCGCTGTTCGATGCCTTTGCACAGGCACGGGCGCGCGCGCCGAAACTGCCCTTCCTGGCCGAATCGGCGGTCAGCGGGGGCCGACAATGGACTTTCGCAGAAGCCGGCGACGAGGTCGACCGCCTGGGCGCGATCTACGGCGCGAAGGGCTGGGGCATCGGCCACCGCGTCGCGCTGGGGGTCGGCAACCACCCGCGCCATTTCTTCCATTTCCTCGCACTGAACCGCCTGGGCGTATCCATCGTCCCCCTGAACCCGGACCACCGGGCGGGCGAGATCCGCCATGCCCTGCGCCTGGCCCGGGCCGATCTGGTGGTGGCACTGCCTGACCGCCACGCGGTCGTGGCCGAAGCCATCGCCACCGAGGGCGACCTGTGCCGCATCCCCGCCGTGCTGCACCACCGGCTGGCCGATGCGCTGGTGCAGGCGCCCCGCCCGGTGGGCGCGCCAGGGGATGCCTGGCGGCGCGAGGTGGCCATCCTGTTCACCTCCGGCACCTCGGGCCTGCCCAAGGGCTGCATCCTGACCAATGAATACGTGATGACCGCCGGCGCCTGGTACCGGGATCTCGGTGGCGCACTGACACTGCGCCACGGCCAGGAACGGCTGCTCAACCCGCTGCCGGTGTTCCACATGAACTGCGGCATGACCACCATCGCCACCATGTGCCTGACCGACAACTGCCTGGTGCTGCCGGACCGCTTTCATGCGACGACCTGGTGGGAGGACTGCGTGCGCTCCGCTGCCACCGGCATCCACTACCTGGGCATCATGCCGCCGGCGCTGTTCAAGCAGACGCCCTCGGCCTGGGAAACACAACACCGCGTGCGCTTCGGTCTTGGCGCCGGCTGCGACCCCAGCCTGCATGCGGCTGTCGAGCAGCGCTTCGGCTTCCCGTTCGTGGAGGTCTGGGGCATGACGGAAACCGGTCGCTTCCTGGCCAACCAGCATGCGCCCCGCCACACCGACACCCGCGCCTTCGGGCGCCAGGCCGAGCCGATGGAGGTGCGGGTGGTGGACGACCAGGACCGCGACCTGCCCGACGGCAGTGCCGGCGAACTGCTGGTGCGCGCGCAGGGGCCCGATCCGCGACAGGGCTTTTTCTCGGGTTATCTGGACGACGAAGCAGCGACACAGCAGGCCTGGCGCGGCGGCTGGTTCCACACCGGTGACGTGGTGCGGCGCGACAGCACCGGCATGCTGTATTTCGTGGACCGCCGCAAGGACATGATCCGGCGCTCCGGAGAGAACATCTCCGCCGCCGACGTCGAGGCGGCCCTGGCCGCGCACCCGGCAGTGGCGCGCGTGGCCGTTCTGGCCGTTCCCGACGCGATGCGCGACGAGGAAGTACTGGCCGTGGTGGTGCCGGCAGACGGGGTGCCGGCCGGCGAGGACACCGCGCGCACGCTGGTGCACCATTGCCTGGCCGAACTGGCCTACTACAAGGCGCCCGGCTGGGTGGTGTTTCGCGCCGAACTGCCCGTCACCGCGACCAACAAGCTCCAGAAGAACCGCATCTTCGCGCCTGGCAGCGATGTGCTGGCCGATGCCTTCGACACCCGGGCGCTGAAGAAGCGCCAAACCCCCGGTGCCGGCATGCCCTTGCCGGCCCGCACCTGACGCAAGACACACACCATGGCTCCAGAGATCATCCTGAGCGCACCTGCCCGCACCCCCCTGGGCGACTTCGGCCGCAGCTTCAAGGACACCCCCCTCACGCAGCTGGCCGTGCACGCCGCGCGCGCCAGCATGGAGCGCAGCGGCCTGCAGGACGCCGACATCGACCACCTGGTCTACGCCAACACCGTTCCGGTGGACCACGACAGCCTGTTCGGAGCGCGGGTGGTGTCGGTGGCCATGGGCCTGCCGCACGCGGTCAGCGCCCTGACCGTGAGCCGTGGCTGCGGCGCCGGCCTGCAGGCCATCGTGTCGGCGACCGAGCAGATCCTGTCCGGCCACTCCGAGATCGCGCTGGCCGGCGGCGCCGAGAACTACAGCCGGGCGCCGTTCGTGCTGCGCACCGGCCGCTGGGGCCACAAGCGCGGCGACCAGAACCTGCAGGACCTGCTGGAGAACACCTACCGCGACCCGTTCTCGCGCGCCTACATGGGCGAAACCGCCGAGAACATCGCACGCAGTTTCGGCTACACCCGCGAGGCCATGGACGAATGGGCCCTGATGAGCCAGCAACGCGCCGGACGCGCCATCGCCAGCGGCTTCCTGGCGCGCCAGATCGCGCCGATCGAGGTGGGCGAGGGACGCCACCGCCAGCGGATGACGACCGACGAGTTCCCGCGGCCCGATATCACCCTGGAGCGCCTGCGCCAGCTGAGGCCGTCCTTTGCGAAAGACGGCACGGTCACCGCCGGCAACGCCAGCGGCGTGACGGATGGCGCGGCCTTCATGGTCGTGGCCAGCGCCGATGCGGCGCGCACGCACGGGCTGCAGGCGCAGGCCCGGGTGCTCGACTGGGCCACGGTGGGCGTGGACCCGCAGCTGATGGGCATCGGGCCGGTACCGGCCGTGCGCAAGCTGCTCGCCCGTACCGGCCTGTGCGTGGCGGACATCGACTACTTCGAGGTCAACGAGGCGTTTGCCGTGGTCAACCTGCATGCCGAACGCGAGCTGGGCCTGCCGCGGGAACGCACCAACCTGTACGGCGGCGGCATCTCGGTGGGTCACCCGCCGGGCGCCACCGGATTGCGCATGACCATGACCGCCATGCATCACCTGCAGGACGTGCAGGGCCATTACGCCATCGTTACCATGTGCATCGGTGCCGGTCAGGGCATGGCGATGCTGATCGAGAACCTGATTCGCTGACCCCCAAAGACTTCATCAACCCCAAGGAGACATTCCATGAAGACACCGCAGATTTCCCGTCGCCACGTGCTGGGCGGCATCGCCGCCGGCGCACTGGGCTCCATCGCCCTTCCGGGTTTTGCCCAATCCGGCGCCTTCCCGACCAAGCCCATCAAGATCATCATGCCCTGGGCTGCCGGTGGCGGCGGCGACGTGCTGGTGCGCGCCATGGTGCCGAGCCTGTCGGCCAAGCTCGGGCAGCCCGTGGTGGTGGAGAACCGCCCGGGCGCCATCGGCACGATCGGCAGCCTGGCCGCCGCGCGCAGCCCGGCAGATGGCTACACCCTGGTGTACGGCGCCGCCGACTCGCACTCGATCGCGCCCCACATCATGAAGCAGTCGCCCTACGACGCCAAGAAGGAGTTTGTGGCCGTGGCGCCGATCGGCTTCACGCCCCTGGCGCTGGTGGTGCATGCATCCAACCCGGCGCAGAACTTCGCACAGTTCCTGCAGCAGGCGCGCGACGCCAAGCAGCCGCTGACCTTCGGCTCTTGGGGCCAGGGAAGCTCCGGGCAGATCACGGTGGAGGCGCTCAAGCAGGTCGCCAAGATCGACCTGCT
>JBIKTP010000298.1:0-4327 GCA_044348035.1 Burkholderiaceae bacterium | reverse complement strand
ATGTCAGGGTCGTCCACCCGCCCCGCTGCCGGCCGGGCGACGCATCAGGGTGAGTGCCAGGATGGCCGAGGCGACCATCAGGAACAGGCTCACCGCGTTGAGAACGGGAGACGAGCCCTCCCGCATGCGGCCATACATCATGACGGTCAGGGGCGGGTCGGACCCCACCAGCATCAGCGTCGTGTTGAAGTTCTCGAACGACATCAGGAAGGAGATGGCCGCCGCCCCGATCAGCGACGGTTTCAGATAGGGCAGTGTCACGGTGGTGAGCACGGCCAGGCGCGATGCGCCCAGGTTGTAGGCGGCCTCCTCCAGCGTCAGGTCGAAACGCTTGAGCCTGGCGCTGATGGTCAGCGTGGCAATGGACACGATGTAGGAGAACTGGCCCAGCACCACGAGCGGCAGGCCCGGGCGCAGGAATTCCAGTTCCAGCCCCCAGGTGTCGTCTGCAAACTGCGCCAGCCGGCTGGCAAAGGCCAGGATCGAGATGCCCAGGATCACCCCCGGAATCACCAGGGGCGCCAGCATCAGCAGCGACAGCGCCTGCTTGCCACGAAAGCTCGTGCGCTCCAGCAGGAAGGCATTGGCGCACCCGACGAGCACCGACAGCAGCGTCACCCAGCTGGCGACGACGACGCTGGTCCACAGGCTGGCCAGCAGCGGGCCGTCGGCGAAAAGGCCGGTGCGTTTCGCCCCGGGATTGCCGGTGAACCAGTCCAGGGTGAAGCCGCGCCAGGGCGGGGCCGGGTAGGGCGCGTCATTGAAGGCGAAGACGGCCACCACCACCAGGGGCACAAACAGGAAGGTGAAGAACAGCACCGCATACACGACGGTGCTGACACGCAGCCAGGCGGGGCGGGGCAGCGAGGGGATCATGATCGGCGCATCACTTCGCCGAAATTTTGCCCGGTGAGCCGGAGCCCGGCCCACACGATGCCGGTGGACAGGAACAGCAGCAGGAAGCCGAAGGCCGCGCCCTGTTCCCAGTTGAAGCGGGTGATGAACTGGGTGTAGATCTGCTCGGTGAACCAGAGGGAGTTCTTGCCGCCCAGCAGTGTGGGTGTGAGGTAGTTGCCCAGCGTGAGCATGAAGACCACGATGCAGCCGGCCACGATGCCTGGCGCCGCATGGGGAAGGATGATGTCGCGCAGGATCGACCAGCCGGAGCCGCCCAGGTCGTAGGCTGCCTCGATCAGGCTGTCGTCCAGGCTGTCCAGCGCGCTGATCAGCGGCACCACCATGAAGAGCATCGAGGTGTAGACCAGCCCGACCAGCACGGTGCTGTCGCGGTACAGCAGCTCGATCGGGGCTTCGGTCACGCCCAGCTGCACCAGGAAGGCGGGCAACACCCCGGACTCGCGCAGCAGGATCATCCAGCCCAGGGTGCGCACGGTTTCGCTGACCCAGAATGGAATCAGGCACAGGACGAACATGGCCGAGCGGGTGCGACCGCGTGCGATCTTGGCAATCGTCCAGGCCAGCGGGAAGGCCAGCAGCAGCGTGGCCAGAGTGGCCAGCATCGACAGCACGGCGGTGCGCACGAAGGTATGCCAGTACAGCGGCTCCTCGACGAATGTCCGGTATTGCGCCAGGCTGGGTTCGTATTCACCCGGCGCGACGCGGGCGCGCAGTGACAGCAGCGCCAGATCCACATGCGGCAGCACGATCAGGCCGAACAGCCACAGCAGGGCAGGCGCAAGGAGCAGGCCCGGCAGCAACAGCCGCGGCAGCCGCTGCCGAAGGGTTTCATGCGCCATGGCGCTGTTCTGCGAAGCACAGGGCGCGTTCGGGGTCGAATCCGAACGCCACCGACTCCCCGACGGCCAGGTTGGCAAACTGGCCGGTCTGGGGCAATGCGATATGGAACTCGGTGCCGGAGGCCTGCTCGCGGACCCGCACGGCTGAATTGGCACCGTCGAACAGCAGGCTGGCGACGCTGCCCTGGTAACGCGGCTGTTGTGCCGGCAGCCCCGTCATGTCGTGGGCGAGCGTGACCACTTCCGGGCGCACGAAGGCTTCTGCCGCATCGCCGACCCCCAGGGGCTGCTTGCGGCGCGCAAACAGACGCAGTCCCTGTGCCGTGCCCAGTTCGACCAGGTCGCCAATGACCTGCATCACGCGGCCGGGAAGCCGGTTGTTGGCACCCACGAAACCGGCCACGAAGGGCGTCTGCGGTTCGTAGTACAGCGACTGCGGCGTGCCCAGTTGCTCGAACCGCCCCTGGTTCATCACCGCCACATGGTCGGACAGCACCAGCGCCTCGGACTGGTCGTGGGTGATGTAGACGAAGGTCGTGCCGAAGTCCGCCTGCAACTGCTTGAGTTCGATCTTCATGTGCTCGCGCAGCTTCAGGTCGAGCGCGCCCAGCGGCTCGTCGAGCAGCAGCAGCGTGGGCTCCAGCACCAGGCTGCGGGCAATGGCCACACGCTGCTTCTGTCCACCGGAGAGCTGGTCGATGCGCTTGTCCTGTGCGCCTGGCAGGCCCACGCGTTCCAGCATGGCGCCGACCCGCTGGTCGATCTCGCGCTGCGGCAGCCCGCGGCGCGCCAGCCCGTACCCCACGTTCTGGCCCACCGACATCATCGGGAACAGCGCAAGGTGCTGGAACACCATGTTGACCGGCCGCCGGTTCGGAGGCACGCCAGCCATGGAGACGCCGCCGATGTGGATGTCTCCGCCATCGGGCGCCAGAAAGCCCGCGATCATGCGCAGCAGCGTCGTCTTGCCACAGCCCGAAGGGCCGAGGATCGAGAAAAAACTGCCGCGCGCGACGCTGAACGACAGGTCGTCCACCGCCACATGCCCGGCGTAGCGCTTGCCGACGCCCCGGGCCTCCAGGTCAGGCTGCTGCATCGGCGAGGATGCGGCGCCGTGTCAGTTCGCAGCCTTGATGCGGTCGAGCACGCGCCCTTCGATTTCCTCCAGGCCGGCCGGCACGGCGGGGTACCACTTCACGTTGCTGAGGGCGGCCGCAGGAAAGCTGGCCGCAAACTGGGCCTTGAGCTTGGCGTCCATCAGCTGGTCGGCGCCCTTGGATGCCGTGAAGTTGCCGGCCGCTCCCGCCACCTTGGCAGCGATCTCCGGGCGCATGTTGAAGTTGATCCAGGCATAGGCCGCAGCGTCGTTCTTGCCCTTGGACGGAATGGCGAAGGTGTCGATCCAGCCCATGGCGCCGGCCTTGGGGGCGATGAACTGGACCTCGGGTTTCTCGTTGTTGAGCTTCCAGCCGCCGGTGTCCCACATCATCGCGCCGACGATCTCGTCGGTGCGCAGGCCGTTGTTGAGCTGGTCCTTGTTGTCCCAGTAGAACTTCACGTTGGCCTTGCAGGCGGTCAGGGTCTTGCCGACCTCGTCCATCAGGGCGCCGTAAGCCTTGGGGTTGCTGTACAGCGCGAACGGATCCTTGCCGGACGCGAAGGCAAAGGCCAGCAGTGTCGGGCGCTTGAGGCGCATCGAGGTCTTGCCCTTGTACTCGGCCTTGCACAGGTCGGTGTAGTTGCTCATCTTGGCAAGCTTGGTGTTCACCACCAGGCCATCGGTGCCCCAGATGTGCGGCAGGCCATAGACCTTGCCCTGCAGCGTGGTGTTCTTCTTGGTCGCGCTGAGCATCGAGGGGATGAACAGGTCGGCCTTGATCTTGCTCATGTCCATGGGCTTGTAGATCTTGAACTCCTGCTGCGGGCCGGTGATGCGGTCCTGCGAGGGCTGGGCCAGGTCGAAGCCGGCGCCGCCGGTGGCGCGCAGCTTGGAGATCATCTCTTCGTTGTTGGACAGCGTCACCTCGACGGTGTAGCCGGATTCCTTCTCGAACTGGGCTTTCACGTCGGCGGGCACGTAGTCCGCCCAGGTGAGCAGGCGCAGGACTTTTTCCTGGGCCGAGGCGGTGCCAGCCAGGCCAAGCGCCAGGGCGGCAGCGATGATCGTCATTCTTGTTTTCATGGGATTTCCTTTGGGGTGATGGTGAAAAATGCCGACACGGGCCGGGCGGCAGACGGCGAGGGTATTGCGTCGGGATGACGGCCCGGTGACGAATGTGATGGCCCGGTGACAATCTAGGCTGAAACAGCAGCCTCGGCACCGAGGGTTTACCCTGAATGACGGACTGGATCGACACCCATTGCCATATCGATGCGCCGGAGTTTGACGCCGATCAGTCGCAGGTGCGGGCGCTGGCGGCCAGTCGCGGAGTTGCGCATTGCGTCTACCCGGCGGTGGAGGTCGCAAATTTCGACGCGGTTCGCCGTGCGGCGCATGCCTATGGCGACAGTTATGCGCTGGGTATCCACCCCCTGTATGTCGGCCGTGCTGCGCCGCACGATCTGGCGCT
>JBIKTP010000297.1:0-4336 GCA_044348035.1 Burkholderiaceae bacterium | reverse complement strand
GCGCCCTGCGCATCATCGTCGCCACGGTGGCGGACTGCTACCAGGCGCTGAGCTTCGTGCACAGCCACTTCACACCGGTGCCCGAGGAGTTCGACGACTACGTGGCCCGCCCGAAGGCCAACGGCTACCAGTCGCTGCACACCATCGTGCGCGATGCCGCGCAGCAGGCGATCGAGGTGCAGATCCGCACCCAGGCCATGCATGACCATGCCGAACACGGCGTGGCCGCGCACTGGGCCTACAAGGAAGCGGGTGCCAAGGGCTACGCCGGCGTCTCGGCCAGCGGCCAGTACGACGCCAAGATCGCCGTGCTGCGGCAACTGCTGGCCTGGGAGCGCGACCTGTCCGGCGAGCGGGGCGAGGGCATGTTCGACGACCGCATCTACGTGCTGACGCCGGACGCCGCCATCATCGAGCTTCCCCAGGGTGCCACCGCGGTCGACTTCGCCTACGGCGTGCACACCAACCTGGGCCACCGCTGCCGTGGCGCACGGGTCGACGGCGTGATGGTGCCGCTGAACACTCCGCTCAGGAACGGCCAGACGGTCGAGGTCAGCACCGTCAAGGAGGGCGGTCCTTCGCGGGACTGGCTCAACCCCGAGCTCGGCTTCCTGGCCAGCCACCGCGCCCGCGCCAAGGTGCGCGCCTGGTTCAATGCCCAGGCCATGCACGAGACCATCGCGCGAGGGCGCGAGGCGGTCGAGAAGCTCCTGCAGCGCGAGGGAAAGACCTCCATCAACCACCTGGAGCTGGCGGCGCGCCTGGGTTTCGATTCGGCCGATGCGCTGTTCGAGGTGGTCGGCAAGGACGAGTTCTCGCTGCGCAACATCGAGGTGGTGCTGCGGCCCGCCGAGTCTGCGCCCCAGATGGACGATGCACCGCTGATCCGCAAGCCAAGCCAGCACGGCAAGTCGGGCGGTGGCGGCGTGCTGGTGGTCGGGGTGGACTCGCTGATGACCCAGCTGGCGAAATGCTGCAAACCGGCCCCGCCGGACGCCATCTGCGGTTTCGTGACGCGCGGCAAGGGCGTCAGCGTGCACCGCACCGATTGCTCGAACCTGCGCGAGATGGTGGCCCGCAACGGGGACCGCGTCATCGATGTCGACTGGGGACAACCCAAGGCCGATGCCGCCGCCGTGTACCCGGTCGACGTGGCCATCCAGGCCACCGACCGCCAGGGCCTGCTGCGCGACATCTCCGAGGTGTTCGCCAAGGAGAAGATGAACGTGATCGGCGTGCAGACGCAGTCGGTCAAGGGCACCGCCTGGATGACCTTCACGGTCGAGGTGTCCGATGCCTTGCGCATGCAGCGCGTGCTGGGAACGGTGGCCGGCCTGCCCGGTGTGCGTTCGGCCCGCCGGCGCTGACGCCTGTTTTCTGACTGGAGCCTGCCTTGCCGCACGACACCCCCGCCACCACGCCGACCAGTTTCCTGTGGCACGACTACGAGACCTTCGGCGCCAGCGTGCGGCGCGACCGCCCGGCGCAGTTTGCCGCGGTCCGTACCGATGCCGCACTGCAGGAGGTCGGTGAACCGCTGATGCTCTATTGCCAGCCGGCCAATGACTTCCTGCCCGACCCGCAGTCCTGCCTGATCACCGGCATCACCCCGCAGGAATGCCTGGACAAGGGCGTGCCGGAGTACCAGTTTGCGGCCCGCATCGAGGAAGCCCTGGCCGCGCCCGGCACGATCGGTGTCGGCTACAACACGATCCGCTTTGACGACGAGATCACGCGCTTCATGTTCTGGCGCAACCTGATCGACCCCTATGCCCGCGAGTGGCAGCACGACTGTGGCCGCTGGGACCTGATGGACGTGGTGCGAACCGCCTATGCCCTGCGGCCCGAGGGAATCGTCTGGCCGCGCAAGGCCGACGGCAGCCCCAGCTTCAAGCTGACCGACCTGACCGCCGCCAACGGCCTGGCGCACGAGGCTGCGCATGATGCGCTCAGTGACGTGCGGGCCACTCTGGCGCTGGCCCGCCTGGTGCGCACCCACCAGCCGCGCCTGTTCGACTTCTGCCTCGGCCTGCGCCGCAAGGACCGCGTCGCGCAGGAACTGGGCCTGCCGACCACGCCCCAGGCGGCCCGGCCCTTCCTGCACATCTCGGGCATGTTCCCCGCCGAGCGGGGGTGCCTGGCGATCATGTGGCCGCTGGCCACGCACCCCACCAACAAGAACGAACTCATCGCCTGGGACCTGTCCCATCCGCCCGGTGAACTGGCCCGGATGAATGCCGACGAGATCCGCCTGCGCATGTTCACGCGTGCGGCCGACCTGCCCGAGGGCGTGGCCCGTCTTCCGGTCAAGACGGTGCACCTCAACAAGTCGCCGATGGTGATGTCCAACCTGCGCACGCTGTCACCAGCCATGGCTGCGCACTGGCAGATCGACGTGGAACAGGCACTGCAGCATGCTGCAGTCGCCCGCGACCTGCCCGACATGAGCGCGATCTGGCCGGCCGTTTTCGAGCGGCCGGCGCAACCGGCGCCGGACGTCGATGAAGACCTGTACGGCGGTTTCATCAGCCAGGGCGACCGGCACCGGCTGAACCAGTTGCGCGGCTTGTCACCCGACAAGCTGGCCAGCACCCGCAACAGCTTTGACGACCGGCGCCTGGACGAACTGGTGTTCCGATACCGCGCGCGCAACTTCCCGGCCAGCCTGACGCCAGAGGAACAGGTCTTGTGGGAGGAGCACCGTGCCGCGCGCCTGTTCGACGGAGCGGGAGGCGCGCGCACCGTGGAGCAGCTGTTCGAAGAGGTCGACCAGTTGTCCGAATCTGCCGACGAACGCGGCCAGGAGGTGCTCGGCGCCCTGTACGACTACGCGGAGATGATCGCGCCGGAGCGCTGAAGCCTCCCGGGTGCCGGCTCATTCGGCCGACTGCTGGCCCAGCCACTCGCGCCACACCGCCATCATCACCGCCAGCACCACCGGCCCGATGAACAGGCCCACCAGCCCGAAGGCGGCAACGCCACCGAGCACGCCGAACATCACCAGCAGGAAGGGGATCTGTGTCGCGCTGCTGATCACGATGGGGCGGACCAGGTTGTCGACCCAGCTCACCACCACCAGGCCCCAGACCAGCAAACCGATGCCGGCAGCGGTCTTGCCGGTCAGCAAGAGCCAGACGCCGATGGAGCCCCACACGAACGGCGTGCCGAAGGGAATCAGCGCGATCAGGGTGGTCATCAGGGCCAGCAGCAGGGGCGAATGCACACCCGCAACCCAGTACCCCAGCCCGGCCAGCGCGCCCTGGGCGATGGCCGTCAGGACCAGGCCGTAGACCACTGCGCGCGTCGTGGCGCCGACAGCGGCCAGATAGGCTTCCACCCGATGCCCGACAAAACGGCCCAGGACCTGGCGGACCTGCAGCAGCAGGTTTTCGCCATCGCGGTACAGGAACAGCACGGTCAGCAAGGCCAGGCCCAGGCGGGCCGCGTTGCGCCCGACCCCACCGAGCACCTCCAGCACCTCGCCGGTGCGCTGTTCGATCCAGTGGCCGATCTGCTCGCGCAGTGCGGCCGGGTTGGCGGCGAGCTGGTTCAGGTTACCCTGGAGCCAGTCTCCCAGCCAGGGAATGGCCAGCACCACATCGGGCAGCGGCCGGGGACCCTGCGCCAGATAGCTTGCCACCGCCGCATAGGCCGCGCCCAACTCGGTGCGCAGGACCAGGCCCAGCCACAGCATCGGCAAGCCGATCGCCAGGCTCAGCAGCAGGGTCATCACTGCGGCGCTCAGGGTGGCGCGCCCGCCCAGCGCGCGGCGCAGCCGCACATACAGGGGCCAGGTCGCATACGCCATGATGGTGGCCCAGGCGATCGGCACAAGGAACAGGTGCAGCACCGAATAGGCCAGCACCAGCAGGCCGCCCAGCAACAGCGCAAGAATCAGCCTGCGTGGGGTGATGGGCGACTTGTCCATGGGGACCCTCAGCGCTGCGGCATCAAGGTCGTGGCGTCGGGCCGCCCTGGCAGGTGCAGGGCGCTGGTGGCGGCGGGTGTGCTGGCCAGCAGCCGGCCCCGACGGAACACCTGCAGGCGCGTCGCGCGCAAGCGCAGCGCCTCGATCGGATCACGCGCCTGCAGCAGCACGAAGTCTGCGTGGCAGCCGGGGCGCAGGCCGTAGGACTCCAGCCCCAGGATGTGTGCCGGATTCTCGGTGACCGCCGCGAAACACTGCCGCATCGCCGCCTGGCTGGTCATCTGCGCCACATGCAGGCCCATGCTGGCCACGTCGAGCATGTCGGCGCAGCCCAGCGAATACCAGGGGTCCATCACGCAGTCCTGGCCGAAGGCCACGGTGATGCCCTGTGCCAGGAGTTCGGGGACC
>JBIKTP010000295.1:0-4354 GCA_044348035.1 Burkholderiaceae bacterium | reverse complement strand
GTTGTCGGCCAGCATGAAGCCCACGCCCTCGTGTTCGCCCAGCGGCTTGCCGAAGGCATGGCGCTGGCGCACATAGGCGGTGGCGATGTCGTGGGCGCGGCGTGCCTGGCCGAGCCAGCGCATGCAGTGGGTCAGGCGCGCAGGCGCCAGCCGCACCTGCGCGTACCGGAAACCCTTGCCGGCCTCGCCCAGCACATCCGTGGCGGGCACCACCAGATCGGTGAAACGCACCACGCAGTGACCGCCGGTGAAGCAGCGGTCCATCGCGTCCATCTGGCGCACCACCTCGATGCCGGGGCGGCCCATGTCGGTCAGGAACATGGTGGCCGAGCCGTCTTCCATGCGCGCCATCACGATCGCGTAGGACGCGCCCTGGGCGCCGGTGATCAGCCACTTGGTGCCATTGATGCGGTAGTTGTCGCCATCGCGAACCGCCGTGGTGGCCAGCATCGACGGGTCGGCGCCGGCACCGGGGGGCGGTTCCGTCATGCAGAAACACGAGCGGGTTTCGCCCGCCACCTGCGGCAACAGCCAGCGCGCCTGCTGGGCCGGTGTGGCCACCGCCTCCATCAGGTGGATGTTGCCCTCGTCGGGCGCGTGGATGTTGAGGGAGGTGGGGCCCAGGGTCGAGTAGCCGGCTTCCTCGAACAGGACCGCCTTGGCCACATGGCTCAGGCCCAGCCCGCCGTGTTCGCGTGAGGCATGCGGCGTGAGCAGGCCGGCGGCACGTGCCAGTGCCACGAGTTCGCGGCGCAGGTCCTCCGAGGGGCCGTGGTCGCCGACGCGCGGGTCGCGCTCGAACGGGATGATCTGCTCGGCGATGAAGGCGCGGGTGCGGTCGCGCAGGTCGATGAGGTCGGGGGGGATGGCAAAGTCCATGGGCGAGGGAGTTCCGGATGGTGGGGGAGGCTTATCCGATGCGGGGGGTCAGACCAGCCATGCGGCAGGTCGTCTCCATCGCCCGGCGGGCGACCTGCAACGGGTCTTCATGCTGGTAGTACGCATTCATGATCTCGACAGAATACCAACCCGTGTACCCCATGCGCTGGAACTGCGCGAAAAATTCCTGCACCGGGCCGACACCTTCACCCGGGAACAGGCGGTAGTTGCGCGCCACCTCGAAGGGCGGCAGCCGGGTTTGCGGCCAGTCGCAGAGCTGCACCAGGAAGACCTTGCCCGGGTCGATGAGGGCAATGGCGTCGAGCGGCAGGCCGGTGGCGGCCACATGCAGGCTGTCCAGTGCCAGCCCCAGGCAGGGGTGGTCCACCTCGCGCACCAGGGACCAGGCGGCCCGGTAGTCGGAATGGTGGCGCGCCCAGCCGATCGGTTCGTAGGCTACCCGCAGGCCGCGGGAATGCGCCAGCTCGGCGAGCAGCAGAAGGTCTGCCACGCAGCGAGGCCGGTCGGCGCTGGCATCGGGCTGGATGTTGGCGCACAAGACCAGCACCTCGGCCCCCAGCCATGCCATCTGGTCCATCATTTGCGCGGCAATCCCCAGCACATGGTCGCGGTGGGCCACAGGCATCCCCTCATAGTCCCGCAGCGCCTGGTAGGCAGAGATCTTCAGGCCGCTGTCGCGCATCAGGTCCAGGCAGTAGTCCGGCCCGCGCGGATCTTCGAACAGATCCCGCGGGAACAATTCCGTGGCCGTGAAACCCGCCTGCCGCATCGCGCGCAGCTTGTCGGGCAGCCGCCCGCCGAACGTGGCCGTGGTACAGCCCCACCGCGTCATCAACCCGCCTGTCGCATCCATCGTGCAATCGCCCTTTCCATGGCCCCGTCCCCGGAAAAACCCGGGATTACCCGCAGGAGGCTCACAGGTATTGTCTCTTAGAATTTCCACACGAGAAACTAAGTTTCCGTATGGGACACAAAACCGGCGCCAATGCAAGCAACCGACAGAAAGATCCAAATGCAACCCAATGAATTCGACGTCGTCGTGCTGGGCACCGGCGCGGCAGGCATGGTCGCCGCGCTGGCAGCCCATGACGCGGGTGCCCGGGTGGGCCTGTTCGAGAAGGCCGCAGTGATCGGCGGCACCACGGCATTGTCGGGCGGGGTGTGCTGGCTGCCGTGCAACCCGCTGGCGGCCAAGGCCGGGCTGCATGACTCGCGCGAGGACGCCCTGCTCTACCTGCGCTCGCTGTCCCATGGGCTGATTTCCGAGGACCTGGCCGAAGCGCTGGTCGATGGCGCAGTGCCGGTCATCGAATACCTCGAGTCGCGCACACCACTGCGCTTCCAGCTGCTGCGCATCCCCGACTACCATGCCGAGCGCCCGGGCGGCAAGCCGCTGGGCGGACGCTCGATCGAGCCCACCACCACGGCCTTCGACCAGTTGGGCGACTGGGCGCCACGCGTCGGCATCGGCCAGTTCTCCGACCCGGTCACCGGCGACGTCTACCTGACCACGCTGGATTCGCCGCGCGGCGGCGGCAGCGGCCGCGTCGACGACGCCGAGCTGGCGCGCCGGCGCAAGCACAAGGTCAACGGCCGCGGGCGCGGCATGATCGGCGGCCTGCTCAAGGCCTGCCTGGACCGCGGCTTCGAACCCGTCACCGGCGCGCGCGCCACCGAGCTGCTGACCGACAAGGGCACAGTGGTGGGTGTGCGCATCGAACAGGGCGGCCAGGTGCGGGAGGTCCGTGCGCGCGGCGGCGTGATCCTGGCCACCGGCGGCTTCGAATGGAACAAGGACCTGGCCGTCAATTTCCTGCGCGGCCCGATGCAGCACCCGGCCAGCATTCCCACCAACACCGGCGACGGCCTGAAGATGGCCATGCGGGTGGGTGCCCAGCTGGGCAACATGCGCGAAGCCTGGTGGATGCCGGCGGCCAAGATCCCCGGCGTCAAGCAGTATGGCGAACAGAAAGTGGCGCTGATCCTGCGCGAGCGCGCGCTGCCCGGCACCATCATGGTGAACCGGCGCGGCCAGCGTTTCGTGAACGAGGCCACCAACTACAACGCGATCGCGGGCGCCTTCCACCACCTGGACCCGAGCCAGTTCGACTACGGCAACCTGCCATGCTGGATCATCTTCGACAGCCAGATGGCGCGTTACTACGGCTTCCTGGACGTCCCCATCGGCGGCGCCATGCCGGAGTGGGTGCCCAGCGCGCCCACACTGGCGGGGCTGGCGGCAAAGATCGGTGTCGACCCGGCCGGCCTCGCGGCCACGATCACGCGCTGGAACAGCCACGCCGCCGCAGGCCACGACCCGGACTTCGGCCGCGGCAACTCGGCCTATGACGGCTTCAATGGCGACATCACCCGCTACCCGGCCAAGAGCTCGACGATCGGCCCGATCGGCGAAGCCCCGTTCTATGCGTTGCAGCTGGAGAGCAGCACGCTGGGCACCAAGGGCGGCCCGCGCACCAACCGCGACGGCGCCGTGCTGGACGTCGACGGCAACGTGATCTCCGGCCTGTACGCCGCAGGCAATGTGATGGCCGGGCCGACCGGCATGGTGTATGGCGGGGCGGGCGGCACGCTGGGGCCGGCCATCGTGTTCGGCATGAACGCGGGGCGCCACGCGGCCGCACGCGCGCGCTGAGGCTGCGCGACAATCTACGATTCCCTCCACTGCGAAAAGGCTTGCCGCCCATGAAAATCAATCCGAACGGAATGGACTTCCGGGATCTTCACCACCTGCTGGCCGGCGCGGTCGTGCCGCGGCCCATCGCCCTGGTGTCCACGCTGGGCAAGAACGGCGTCCAGAATGTCGCGCCCCTGAGCTCCATCAGCATCGCCTGCGTCAAGCCGCCGATGCTGTCCTTTTCCCTGTCCACGCGCCGGCGCAAGGGCGGCGAAAAGAAGGACACCCTGCGCAACATCGAGTTCGCGAAAGAGTTCGTGGTCAACGTCCCGGTGGTCGAGAGCATCGCCGAGGCCATGAACAAGTCCGGCGGCGAGTTTCCCGACCATGTGAGCGAGTTCACCGAATGCGGGCTCACGCCGGTCAAGGCCGACATGGTCGGCGCTCCGATGGTGCTCGAATCACCGGTCAACTTCGAATGCCGCCTGGTCAAGATCCTCGAGTTCGGCGAACACCCCAGCGTCTCCAGCCTGGTGATCGGCGAGGTGGTGATGGCCCATGTGCGCGACGAGTTCTGGGCCAACGGCGAGCTGCAGTCGGCCAAGATGAAGGCCATCGGCAGGCTGCTAGAGCCCTATTGCCGCACCAACGAGATTTTCGAGTTCAACGTCGAGTACACGCTGTAGGCTGGCAGCGCCCTGCGACGCCTGCCCTTGACTACAGCACCCGCGCCAGCTGGTAGGCCTGGCGCGTGGCAAACACGGTGCGCCGCGGCGCATAGGCGTCGCCCAGGATGTGCAGCGCAGGCACCTTGCCCTC
>JBIKTP010000296.1:0-4354 GCA_044348035.1 Burkholderiaceae bacterium | reverse complement strand
CCGCGGCACTGCGGGTCGCGTTGGCGCACCAGCACCTCCAGCGCCTGCCAGCCGGCCGTCTGCAGGGGCGCGAGTTTCCACCACTCGGGGCGGATGCCCAGGTTGTAGAAGCGCTGGATGGCGCGCAGCACCGCGGCATCGGGTGCCACATCGGCGGCGACACCGGCAGGGCAGATGATCTCGAGCAGCAGCTCATGGCCGCTGGCGCGGGTGGCCTGCCAGAGTTCGAGGACTTTCTGCTCCTGCGCCAGCCGCAGGTCGATGGCATCGTCGGGGTGGTAATGCACCAGGCACTTGACCACCTGCTCGGCCGGCCAGGTGACCAGCGCGCTGCCGATCGACAGGGTGCCGTCGAAACGCAGCGGCCGTGAGCCCGGCAGCTCGACCGGGCGGCCGACCCACCAGCCGCGGCCGGTGGCGGCAGCCAGGGCATCCGCGCCGTACGCGCCGCCGTCGATCAGAACACCGGCGCGCCCCTGCAACTGCTGCGCCTGAATGACCTGCCCCGCCGCCTGCAGCAGCAACTTCTTGAGCAGGGGAATACGCGCCTCGGCCGCGCCGCAGCGGCGCGCCATATCGTAGAACTGGCTGCGGTGGTCGAAGGCCAGTATCTGCAGCTCGGGCCATTGTGGGCGCGCAGCGGTCGTGCGGTGAAGATGCGCCAGCCGGGTGTCGGCGTCGACCTTCGGGTTGCGCTGGCCGCTGAACCAGTGCGCGAGTTCGGCGGGTGTCGGCATGGCCGGGGCGCAGGCATGGCGGGACACGACCAGCGCTCCACAGGCATTGGCCAGCCGGGCGGCCTGCGCGAAGGGCTCGCCTCGCAGGAAACCGGCCATCAGGCCCGCGGCGAAAGCGTCACCGGCGCCCAGCACGTTCATCACCTCGACCCGTTCGCCCTGCGCGGTCTCCGCCTGCGACAGCTGATCGGGGACTGGGCCCTGGATGAAGCAGCAGCCCGCGGCACCCAGCTTCACCACCAGTGCCGCAGGCGTGACGGCGCGCACGGCCCGCAACGAGGCCAGCAGGTCACCCGGAACGCCGCCGGCGATGAGGAACTCTTCTTCGGTGCCGATCAGCAGGTCGAAGTGCGGCAGCATGGCCTGCAGTTGCGCGGTGACCGTGGCACTGGCAACAAAGCGGTTGGCACCTTCGCCCCGTTTGGTCAGGCCCCACAACACCGGGCGGTAGTCGATGTCCAGCACGCGCAGCACCTGGTGGCGGGCCGCATGCTCCAGTGCCCGCGTGGATGCTGCCCGCACGGCCGGAGCGCTGAGGTGGGTGCCGGTGATCAGCAGCGCGCGGCAATCGGCGATGAACTGCCCGTCGATCTGTTCGGCGTCCAGTGCCATGTCGGCGCAGTTCTCGCGGTAGAACAGCAGCGGAAAGGTGTCGCGGTCCTTCAGGCCCAGCAACACCAGCCCGGTGAGCCGCTGCGGGTCGACCTGGATCTGCGACACATCGCAGCCTTCGCGGGCCAGCGTGTCGGTGAGGAATCGCCCCATCTGCTCGTCGCCGACGCGCGAGACCATCGCCGCGCGCAGCCCGAGCCGGGCCACGCCGAACGCGATGTTGGCCGAGCTGCCTCCCAGGTACTTGGCAAAACTCGACACGTCCTCCAGGGGCGCCCCCACCTGCTGCGCGTAGAGATCCACGGCGAGCCGGCCCAGGCAGGCGAGGTCATGGCGGCGACCGGTGGGAATACGCAAGGTGGACATGGGCGGGAATACCGGCCGGCCGGCGTGTGGCTCCGAAAACAAAGAAAAAATTATGCATCAAGAGAAAGACTTAGAATATTTTTTCTGTTTTTCCCGGTCTTTTTCCATCCGCCTGCCGTGCCCAGCCCTGAGACAAGCCTTCGAACGCCTTCGGTTCCCGTACCCGCCGCCGAGGACCTGCTGGCCGCCGTCAGCCGCGAGTTCGACACGCTCAGCCGCCAGCTCAAGCTGATTGCACGGTATGTCGAGCAGCACCGTGACCAGATCGGGTTCGACCGCATCCAGGACGTCGCCCGCAACAGCGGAGTCCAGCCCTCTGCCGTGATCCGATTCGCCAAGCGCTTCGGTTTCTCGGGCTACACCGAGATGCAGAAGATCTTCCGCGACGGCATTGCCCGGCAGATTGCGCCCAGCCGCGACTACCAGGCCCGCATTCGCAGCGTCATTGAGGCCGCGCAGGGCCAGTGGGCCACTGCCGACATCGCGGATGAATTCATCGCGGGCAGCATTGCCGGCATGCAGGAGTTCAAGCGCGATCTGCACAGACCCTCCTTCGACGCCGCAGTGGCGCTGCTGGTGAGCGCCCCGTCCGTGTGGGTGATGGGCGTACGCCGGTCCTTTGCAGTGGCGTCCTACCTCACCTACGCATTGCAGCACACGGACAAGCGGGTCGAACTGGTGTCCGGGCTGGGCGGCATGTTCGAAGGCCAGGTGCGCGGACTGCGGGCCGGGGATGTGATGCTGGTCGTGAGCTTTTCACCCTATGCCGAGGAGTCGCTGCAATGTGTCCGACTGGCGGCGGCCCGCGGCGCCAGGGTGGTGGCGCTCACCGACAGCCAGATGAGCCCGTTTGCCGCGCTGGCCGATGTGACCCTGGTGGTCCATGAAAGCAGCACCTTCGGTTTCCGTTCGCTCAGCAACACGCTGTGCCTGGCCCAGAGCCTGTTCATCGCACTGGCCTACCGCACCGAGCTCCTGTATGCCGCACCCGGCGACGGGAGTGCATTTCCACCGGCTCGACCGGTATAGTCGTAGGCCCTCCTGCAGCAAGAACCATGAAAAACGCAGCCATCTTCGGCGCCGGCCGCATCGGCCGCATCCACGCCGCCAACCTGGCGGCCCTGCCTGGCGTGACATTGCAGTTTGTCTGCGACCCGGTGACCGCCGCAGCCTCAGACCTGGCCCAGCTGCTCGGTGCCCGGGTGTCGACGATCGACGCCGTGCTGGCAGACAAGTCCATCGAGGTGGTGGTGATCGCCTCGTCGACCGACACCCACAGCGAGCTGATCACCCGTTCGGCCGCGGCGGGCAAACATATCTTCTGCGAGAAGCCAGTCGACATGTCCGTCCCCCGTGCGCGGGACTGTGCAGCTGCCGTGCAGGCCGCCGGCGTGGCCTGCATGATCGGCTTTCAGCGGCGGTTCGACCCGACCTTCAACGAGGCCCGCACGCGCTTGGACCGGGGCGAGATCGGAAATCCCGAGATGCTCATCATCACCAGCCGGGACCCGGGCGCACCACCGGCGGCCTACATCCAGGCGTCGGGGGGCATCTTCCGCGACATGCTGATCCATGATTTCGACGTGTTCCGCTGGATTCTCTGCGCCGACGGTGACGAGGCGCAGTGGCTCAGCGCAACCGGCTCGGTGCTGACCGACCCCGCCATCCGGGCCCTCGGGGACATGGACAGCACGGCCGTGACCATCCGCACACGCAAGGGTCGCCTGTGCCAGATCAACACGATACGGCGTGCTGCCTACGGGTACGACCAGCGCTTCGAGGTGCTGGGTTCTGCCGGGATGCTCCAGTGCGGCAACCACACGCCCAGCGAAGTGGTGCAATGGGATGCCCAGGGCGTGCGCGGCGACAAGCCCGAGAACTTTTTCCTGCAACGGTATGCGGCCGCCTATCGCCTGGAGATCACGCATTTTTTCGAGTGCCTGCAAAGCGGCTCGGCGTTTCGCACCACGATTGCGGATGGGGTGGCGGCGCAGGTGCTGGCCGATGCCGCCGCCCAGAGTTGCCAAAGTGGCCAGGCCGTGACCTTCTGACCAACTGGAGCGGCCCGGCTACCATCCGTTCTTTGAAACCAGTCTGCACCATGTCCGATATCCTGAACAAGATAGTGTCCGTCAAGCGGGACGAGCTGGCGCAGGCCCTGGAGCGGCGGTCACTGTCTGCCGTCCGGGCGGATGCCGAATCGCGTGTGCTCACCCGTGATTTCGAGGCCGCCTTGCGCGGGTCGATCGCCCGCGGCCGCAGTGCCGTGATTGCCGAGGTCAAGAAGGCGAGTCCGTCCAAAGGGGTGCTGCGTGCCGATTTCGAGCCGGCGGACATTGCACAGAGTTATGCCGAACACGGGGCGAGTTGCCTCTCCGTCCTCACGGACCGGCAGTTTTTCCAGGGAAGCGTGGACTTTCTCAAGCAGGCGCGCGCATCCTGCCAGCTACCCGTGTTGCGCAAGGACTTTCTGATCGACCCCTACCAGGTCTATGAGTCGCGCGCCATGGGCGCAGACGCGATCCTGCTGATCGCAGCCTGCCTGGACGATGCGCAGATGCGCGACATGGAGGCGATTGCCCGGGGTCTGTACATGTCGGTGCTGGTCGAGGTGCACGATGCCGCCGAACTGGAGCGTG
>JBIKTP010000294.1:0-4360 GCA_044348035.1 Burkholderiaceae bacterium | reverse complement strand
CCTGGTCGGCGATGACGGCGAGCAAGACGCATTTCCACGTGACCGGGCGCCTGGAAGCATTCGAAGGCGACAAGCAGATACTCACGCGCACCTGGGACAAGAAAATCAAGCGGCGAATGGTGTAGCAATGGCCGACAATGAAGCGATGGACAATCCACCGGCATGTCCAAAAAGTCAAGTTGCACCCTTCCGGAGGTCAACGGACCAGCGACCTGCTCTACTGGCTTTCGCAACCTGTGCATGCCCGAATAGCTGCACTGGAGGAACTTCGGCGTCAGGCGGTAGGACACGATGCTGAATCAAGACTTCAAAGAGTTTGCCGCGTTACTCGCCTCAAACCAGGTTGAGTATCTGATCGATGGCGGATATGCGCTGGCGGCCCACGGACATCCTCGCTACACCGGCGACCTGGACTTCTGGATTGCAACCCAAGCCACAAACGGGCAACGTGTGCTTGCGGCACTGAAGCAACTCGGGTTCGGTGAGCTCGACATATCTCTGGACGACCTGATGGAGCCCGGACAGGTGATCCAGTTGGGATTCCCGCCCCGCCGAATCGACCTTCTCACCAGCATCGATGGCGTGGACTTTGAAAGCTGCTTTCGCCGCAGGATGCATGTCACGATCGACGGGCTGCTTCTGAACTTCATTTCCGTGGAAGACCTCAAGAAGAACAAGCGTGCCGCAGGGCGGCCTCAGGATCTCGCCGATCTGTATGCCCTGGAACGAATCCACCCGGATCTTCCATGACTTCACCTCAATCTGTTGACGCAAGCTCACCAGCCACACGCAAGGACCCACCGGTGGACCACCACTCCTACGAACCCCGCCTCGGCCATGGCCTGGCGCACGACCCTTTCAATTCGATCGTGGGGCCCCGGCCCATCGGCTGGATCTCGACCTGCAATGCCGAGGGCCGCGCCAACCTGGCGCCCTACAGCTTCTTCAACGCGTTCAACTACGTGCCACCCATCGTCGGGTTTGCGAGCGTCGGCGCCAAGGACACCCTGCGCAATGCGCAGGCCACCGGCGAGTTCGTGTGGAACCTGGTCACGCGGCCGCTGGCCGAGGCCATGAACCAGACCAGCGCCGCCACCGCGCCCGAGGTGGACGAATTCGCGCTGGCCGGGCTGGCCAGCGCGCCCTCGCGGCTGGTGCGGCCCCCACGCGTGGCCGACAGCCCGGTGGCCTTCGAATGCCGCGTCACGCAGGTGGTGCAACTGCAGGGTGCCGACCGGATGCCGGTGGAAACCTGGATGGTCTTCGGCGAGGTGGTGGCGGTCCACATCGATCGCCGGCTGATCGTGGACGGCATCTACGACACGGCGCTGGCCGAGCCTGTCGTGCGCGGTGGTGGTCCGGCCGACTATTTCACGATCGGTGCCGATCAGCGGTTCCGGATGGCGCGGCCGCGCTGAGGCCATCGCGCGCCACCGAGTGATATCCTGCGAACCTCATGACACGACTGACCGTCCACCACATTCCCGTCTGTCCCTTCTCCCAGCGGCTCGAGATCCTGCTGGAAATGAAAGGGGTCCGCGACCAGGTCGACTTCCACGTCGTGGACATCACCCGTCCGCGCTCCGAGGAACTGCTGCGCAAGACCCGTGGCACCACGGCGCTGCCGGTGCTCGAAACCGCCGACGGCCGCATCCTCAAGGAAAGCCTGGTCATCCTGCAGTACCTGGACGATGTGTTCGCACAGCGACGCATTGCCCGGCAGGACCCCTACCAACGCGCTGTCGAGGGCATGCTCACGCGCATGGAGGGTGATTTCACCACCCAGGGGTATGTCTGGGTCATGAACCAGGACCCGGCGCGCCGCGATGCCCACCAGGCGGCGATGCTGCGCCAGTACCAGCGGCTCGACGACTTCCTGCGGGAGCACGCGCCCGAGGGCCCGTTCCTGTTCGAGTCCCCCGGCTGGGCGGAGGCGGTGTTCACGCCGATGTTCGTGCGCTTTGCCTTCCTGGAGTACTACGAGGGGTTCCGCCCGCACGGGCAGCCCGGATGCACGCGCGTGGCGCAGTGGGTGGACGCCTGCAAGGCACTGCCGCAGACGCAGCAGGCCTCGGCCGAGGAAGTCGTCAAGCTCTACTACGACTATGCCAAGGGTGCCGGCAATGGCGCGCTGCTGCCAGGGCGTAGCCTGTCGTCTTTCAGCTTCGAGCCGCACTGGCGCGGCCGGCCCTGGCCGCCCCGGGACAAGTACGGGCATGCGGCCAGCGATACCGAGCTCGGCCTGCTGCCAGCCTGATCGCACTGCGCCGCGCAAAGCCCCGGCGCTAGGCGGCTAGTGGCTGGGTGCGGGCATGGACCGTGGTGGCCGCGATCGCTCCCAGGATCAGCGCGCCACCCCAGAACACGCCGGCCGCAGGCACCTCGCCGAAAGCCATCCACACCCATAGCGGGTTCAACACGGCGTCCGCCATCGTGATCAGCACCATCTGCGTCACCGGCACATGGCGTGCGCCGCGCATGTACAGCACCATGGGCACTGCCAGCTGCACCGCGCCCATCAGGAACAACAGTGCAATCGTGCTGCCGGCCACGGGAGCCAGGTTGCCCGACAGCGCCACCACCACGAAGATGCTCGCACCACCGGCGACCATGGCCGGCTCCATGCCCTGTGCGCTGTAGCGGCGCAGCGCGACGCTCTGCCCGGCAAAACACAGGGCCATGACCAGCGCAACCATCGAGCCGGCGAAACCGCTCACCGACGCATTGCGTTCGCTGAAGGCAATCACACCGACGCCCACCAGCGACACGAGTGTGGCCAGGTAGAAGACCAGCCGGGTGCGCTCGCCCAGCCACACCCGGGCCAGCACCGCCGCGAACAGGCCAGAGGTCGCCCCCAGGCAGGACACGGCCGCCACGCTGGCGAGCTGGAGCGCGAGGATGTAGGCCGACGACCCGACCGCAAAGAAGCTGGCTGCGATCAGGACCGCCGTCGGGTTGGCCTGCCGGAACAGGGCCAGCGCACCGCGCTGGTAGTGCAGCAAGGTCCAGACGATCAGCGACAGGCTCATGCCCAGGCCGCGCCAGGCGTTGAAGGTCCAGGGATCGGTGCTCGGCAGCCAGCGCACGAACACGCCGCTCAGGCTCCAGAAAAAGGTGGCCCCCAGCACCAGCCAGAGGCCCGTCGCATGTGCGCTCACGGGCAGAGCCGCCCGGCACACATCACCAGCAGGTGTTGCAGCGTCGACATCACACGGACCGGGGGTCAGTCGCCGCCGGCCCCGGCACGGCGGCCACGCCCGCGCTTGAGGTTGGCCCCGGCCGCAGCGCCACCCAGGCGGCTCTGCTCGCCACCCCATTGCGCCCGGGCACCGGTAGAGACCTCGCCCAATGCGCTGACGATGTCCTCCAGTTGCGGGCTCGGCGCCGGCGAATGGGCCTCCAGCGCATCGCGCATGGCCCGCAGGTGTTTCGGCGAGGTGCCGCAGCAGCCACCGATGATGCGGGCGCCGGCGTCCAGTGCCATGCGGGCATACACGGCCATGAGTTCGGGCGTGCCGTTGTAGCAGATGGCGCCGTCCACGTACTGAGGAATGCCGCAGTTGCCCTTGGCCACCAGCACAACGTCGGGGCCGGCTGCCTCGGCCAGGTTGTGGATGCAGGCCACCACCTCGGAGGCGCCCACGCCGCAGTTGGTGCCGCAGGCGGCCAGGCGTGGCACCAGGGTTTTCTCCAGCGCTGCGAAATCGCTGGGCGAGATGCCCATCATCGTGCGGCCGTTGGTGTCGAAGCTCAGCGTGCAGACGATCGGCAGCCCGGTGGTGGCCGCGCCCGCCACCGCCGCCTGCACCTCCTCGGCGGAGGACATGGTCTCGATCCACATCACATCGGCGCCACCGGCTGCCAGCGCGCCGATAGGCTCCATGATCTCGCCGGTCGGGCCGATGCTGCCCGCCACGGCGATCTCGCGCGCGCTGGCGTCGGCCACGGCACGGGCCAGCCGCGCTGCGGTGGTGTTGAGTTCGGCGACGCGGTCCTGCGCCTGGTGCAGCTTGAGCCGGTAACGGGTACCGCCGAAACTGTTGGTCAGCAGGATGTCTGCGCCGGAGTCGACAAAACTCTGGTGCAGCGCGGTGATCTTGGCCGGCTGCTCGGTGTTCCACAGTTCGGGCGCGTCGCCCGACACCAGGCCCACATCGAACAGGTTGCTGCCGGTGGCGCCGTCGGCCAGCAGCCAGGGGCGGGTGGCCAGGAGGTGGGTGAAGCGGTTGGTGACGGTCATGGTGGTGTGCTCGGTTTCATCAGGCGATCTCGTCGGGTGTGACGATGATCCAGTTGCGCTCCGCCGTGACCGGGTGGCCATGGTCGGACTGCGCCAGCGCATGGTGCTTCTGCATCGCGT
>JBIKTP010000293.1:0-4381 GCA_044348035.1 Burkholderiaceae bacterium | reverse complement strand
GCGGGACACGATACACCGACACCATGGCCAGCCTGCGCCAGCGCATCGACCATCCGGAGCTCTGTCCATCGGCGCAGGTGCTGGAGGCTGCCCGCACCCACAAGGGTTTCTTCAAGTACGCCATGGCGGTGTCGCGGCAACACCGCGAGTCCCTGCTGAGCCAACCGCTCCAGGGCGAGACCCTGGAGCGGTTCGAGACCAGCGCACGCGACTCGCTGGCATTGCAGCAGCGCATCGAGGACCACGAGCAGGGAAGCTTCGAGGATTACGTGGCGAAATACTACGCCTGACCCCGGGGCCAGCGATCTTGACTCCCCCACCACAGTCCGGGCCTGCCGCCATCCGCGTTCCACTGTGGCTGCTGACCCTGTTGTCCTTCTCGGGCACGGTCGGCATGTACATCTTCCTGCCCGCACTGCCCTATGCGGCCCGGGGGCTGGAAGCCAGCGCCAGCGAGGTGCAGTTGACGGTGAGCCTGTACCTGATCGGAATGGCCGCCGGCCAGCTGGTCTACGGCCCCTTGTCGGACCGGTTCGGCCGTCGGCCGGTGCTGCTGGGCGGTCTGGTCCTGTACACGCTGGCCGGCATCGGTACCGCAATCGCGCCGACGGCCGAAATGCTCAATGGCATGCGCCTGCTGCAGGGGTTTGGAGGCAGTGCGGGGCTGGTGCTCGGGCGTGCGATGGCACGCGATACGGCACCGCCCGGTGAGGCAGCACGCCGGCTGGCCATGCTGAACTTGATGGTGTCGGTCGGGCCCGGCATCGCACCGGTGATAGGGGCCGCGCTGGCCGAGGCATGGGGCTGGCGATCCGTCCTGGTCAGTCTGGCGCTGCTGGGCGCAGTCAACCTGGTGTTCTGCAGCTGGCTGCTGCCCGAGACGCGCCCGACCGCCGGTGAGGGCGATGCCAGCTGGGAGCGCCTGCGCCACAACTACGGCGCTCTGATGCGCACGCGCAGTTTCCTGGCCTATGCCTGCGGCGGCGGGCTGGCGACCACGGCGGTCTACGGCCTGTTTTCCGCCTCACCCTTCCTGTTCGTGCAGCAGCTGCACCGCCCGGTGCATGAAGCGGGCCTGTTCCTGACGCTGCTGGTGTCGGGGCTGTGGTTCGGCAGCATGATTGCCGTGCGCCTGCTGCGCCGCCACACGGCGCGCCACCTTCTGGTGCGCGCCAACCTGATCGGCCTGGTCATGGCGGTGCTGTTCCTGGGCATGGCCCTGATGGACTGGCTCAGCCTGGCGGGTGTGGCCGGGCTGATGTTCGTCTATGCGCTGGGGGTCGGCGTTGCGGCGCCCACCGCGCTGGCAGAGGCCGTCAACGTGAATCCGGCGGTGATCGGCACGGCTTCCGGCATCTACGGCTTCTCGCAGATGGCCGTGGGCGCCCTGTGCAGCGCGCTGGTCGGCCTGGGCTCCAACCCGGCGCTGTCGGCGGCGCTGGTGCTGGTCGCAGCAGGTCTGGTGAGCCAGCTGACATTCTGGCTGGCTGCCGGGGGGCGCCAGCGATCAGACGCCTGACGCACAGCGCCCGGTCGGCTCAGGGTCGAGGCGGAATTCCTGCCGCGAACCACTCCCGCAGTTCGCGCTTGAGTACCTTGCCGATCGAACTGCGCGGAAGTTCAGGGACACACTGCAGGCTGTCCAGTCGCTGGGTCTTTCCGAGTCGTGCGTTGGCCCAACGCAGCAGCATGTCCGCCGAGACCGTGTCTGCCTGCGGGTCAAGCACCACGAACGCCACCGGCGTCTCGCCCCAGCGCGGTGAGGGAACACCCACCACGGCCACCTCCTGGACGGCCGGGTGGTCGCGCAACACGGCTTCGAGGTCGCTCGGATACACGTTGAAGCCACCGGAGATAAGCATGTCCTTCTTGCGATCGAGCAGCGTCAGGAAACCGTCCGCATCGAAACGCGCGATGTCGCCAGTGCGGATGAATCTGGTGCCCTGCGGGTCGAACCACTCGGCCTCGCGGGTGCGTTCCGGCTGGCCGTGGTAGCCGGTCATCATTCCCGCCGATCGACCCACGACCTCACCGGACTCGCCGGGCCCGACCTCCACCCCGTTGTCGTCGATCAGCCGGATATCGTGGCCGGGTGCAGGTCGACCCACCGTGTGCAGCTTGTCGGGAAAATCATGGGCCGCAAGAATGCAGCTTCCGCCGCCCTCGGTCATGCCGTAGATCTCCACCAGCCCGCCGGGCCAGCGCCGGAGCACCTCGGCCTTCAGCACCGCCGGAAAGGGCGCACTGGTGCTGATCTTCATGCGAAACGCCGACAGGTCGAACGCATCGAAATCGGGCAGCGCCATCAGGCGCTGGTATTGCACCGGCACCAGCATCGCATGGGTCACCCGATGGCGCTGTGCCAGGGCCAGAAAACCCGCCGCATCGAACTTCGGCATGAGCACGAGCGTGCCACCCGCTGCCAGCGTCGGAAACACCACGACCAGGGTGGTGTTCGAATACAGCGGCGTGGACACCAGCGCCACCATTTCGGCGCTGTAGCCGTAGGCCGCCCCGCGACGCACATGGGCCCAGCGCATGCCGTGCGGCTGGACGATGCCCTTGGGCGCACCGGTGGTGCCCGACGAATAGATGATGTTGAACGGCCACGAGGGCTGCACCTGCACCGGCTCCGGCGGCACGCCGGCCGGGCCCCACCACTGCGCCAGCGCCTGGCCGGCGTCTGACCCATCGAGTGCAATGCGCGGCGCGCTGTCCTGGGCCGCCGGTCCCAGGGCTTCGGCACCCAGGGCATCCACGAACACCCTGCGCGCGCCGGCATCCAGCACCATGCGCTGCAAGCCGTGGGTGCCCGCACCCGGCGCGAGCGGCGCCACCACCAGCCCGGCTCGCAGGGCCCCCAGAAACACGACCACATAGGCGATGGACATGCCGGCGCACACGGCGATCACGTCGCCCGGTTGCAGGCTGTCGCGCTGCAGGGCCTGGGCTACTCTGTCGACCTGGGCGTCCAACTCCGCGTAATCCAGGCCGCGGTCCCCCTGCAGCAGCGCGGGGCGTTGCGGCGCCTCGCGGGCATGCGCACGCACGAGGTCCGCGATGACGGCGAAGTCGGGATGGATCGGAACGGGCATGGGTCGGCGGTCCGCAGTGGCGATCGCCACATGGTAACGGCAGGCCAGAGCGCCAAACCCCGCTTGGGAGACAATGCAGGGCTGCGCCGCGTACCGGCCGACCCGTTGTTCACCCCCACCTTCAGGATCCCGCACCATGACCTATCCCCACGTACAGCTGCTGATCAACAACGAATGGCGCCCCGGCCGCGGCAATGCAACGATTCCGGTGCACAACCCGGCCGATGGCAGCGTGATCGGCAGTGTGGCGCGCGCCACCATTGCCGACCTCGACGAAGCACTGGCAGCCACCGAAAAGGGCTTTGCCATCTGGCGCAACACACCGGCCCTGGAGCGCAGCAAGACGATGCGCGCAGCCGCCCAGCTGCTGCGTGAACGCGCCGATGCCATCGCCCGTCTGATGACGCTGGAGCAGGGCAAGCCGCTGGTCGAGGCGAAGGGCGAGATCGTGATGGCCGCCGACATCATCGAGTGGTTTGCCGACGAAGGTCGCCGTGTCTACGGCCGCATCGTGCCGCCGCGGGCCATGAACCAGCAGCAGATGGTGCTGAAGGAGCCGGTCGGCCCGGTCGCAGCCTTCACGCCCTGGAACTTCCCGATCAACCAGGTGGTGCGCAAGATGAGCGCGGCACTGGCCACGGGCTGCTCGATCATCGTCAAGGCCGCCGAGGAAACCCCCGCCTCGCCGGCCGAACTCGTGCGCGTCTTTGTCGATGCCGGCGTCCCCGCCGGTGTGGTGGCCCTGGTGTATGGAGACCCTGCCGAGATCAGCAACTACCTGATCCCCCACCCGGTCATCCGCAAGATCACCTTCACCGGCTCCACGCCCGTGGGCAAGCAGCTGGCGGCGCTGGCGGGCCAACACATGAAGCGCGCCACCATGGAGCTGGGGGGCCATGCCCCGGTGATCGTCGCCGCGGATGCCGACATCGCCAACGCGGTCAAGGTCATATCCGGCGCCAAGTTCCGCAACGCCGGACAGGTCTGCATCTCGCCGACGCGATTCCTGGTGGAAGAGGCGGTCCGCGAGGAATTCGTGGCCGGCTTCCTGGCATTCACCAAGTCGCTCAAGGTAGGCTCCGGCCTGGATGCGGGCACACAGATGGGCCCGCTGGCCAACCCGCGCCGCCTGAGTGCCATGCAGCAGATCACCGAAGATGCCCTGGCCCGCGGCGCCACCTTGGCCGCAGGCGGCGAACGCATCGGCTCCACCGGCAACTTCTTTGCCCCGACGGTGCTGCTGGACCCGCCACTGGACAGCGCCGTGTTCAACAGCGAGCCGTTCG
>JBIKTP010000292.1:0-4383 GCA_044348035.1 Burkholderiaceae bacterium | reverse complement strand
CGCCCGGAAGTCGTTCACGTTGGTGAAGGTCGGCCCTGTGATCACCAGGTCACCAAGTCCGTGGAAGTAGCCATAGGCGTCGTTGCGGTCCAGGAACTGGCCGATGGACAGGCCCAGACCCCGGGCGCGCTGCAGGGTGTCGGGGCCGACGTAGGCACCGGCATTGTCCTCGACACCATCGATGCCATCGGTGTCGGCAGCCAGCGCATGCACCCCGGGCTGCGCTTGCAGCGCCTGTGCCAGGCCCAGGCAGAACTCGCCCGCCCGGCCGCCACGGCCGCGCGGCGTGCCCTGCGGCTGCGCGCGCAGGCTGACGGTGGTCTCGCCGCCGCTCAGGATCACGCACGGGCGCTTGAACGGCTGCCCGCGCCGCGCAACCGCGCGGGCCAGGGCAGCATGGACCTTGGCGACCTCGCGCGACTCGCCCTCGAGGTCATCGCCCAGCACGTAGGCTTCCAGCCCGGCGGCACGGGCAGCGTCAGCCGCTGCTTCCAGGCTGTGGCCTGGAGTCGCAACCAGTTGCACGCCATGACCGCGAAACACCGCATCGCCGGGTTTTGGCGTCTCCAGTGCGCCGTCCTCCAGCGCCGCGACCACCGGCGCAGGCAATGCAATGGAATACCTGCGCAGTACCGCGAGCGCCTCGGCACAGGTGCTGGCATCGGCAACGGTCGGGCCGCTGCCGATGGTGCCGGGGTCGTCGCCTGGGACATCGCTGATGGCCAGGGTCACCACCCTGGCGGGTGCACAGGCGGCGGCAAGGCGCCCGCCCTTGATGCGCGAGAGGTGCTTGCGCACGCAGTTCATCTCGGAAATGCTGGCGCCGCTGGCCAGCAGCGCCTGGTTCAGGGCCTGCTTCTGCGCCAGGGTGAGCAACTCGACCGGCAAGGTCAGCAAGGCAGAGGCGCCACCGGACATCAGGCACAACACAAGATCCTGCGGGCGCAGACCTTGCGCCATGTCCAGCATGCGCTGCGCTGCGACCTGGCCGGCGGCATCCGGCACCGGGTGGGCAGCCTCGACCACCTCGATGCGCTGCGCCAGCCCGGGCGGACGCGCTGGCACATGGTGGTAACGCGTCACGACCAGGCCCCGGAGCGCGTGGTCGGCCGGCCACAGGGCCTCGACCGCCTGCGCCATGGCGCCACCCGCCTTGCCGGCCCCCAGCACCAGGGTACGGCCACCGGACTCCGGGTCGGGCGGCGACGGCAGAAACTCCGCCATGCAATGCAGCGGCAAGGCCCGGGTGACGGCCGACCGGTACAGATACTCGAGAAAGGCGCGCGGATGCGCCGCAGGTTGCGGGATAGTATGGATGCCGGACATGGTGTGCCTTTTCTCACGCCATTGTGCCGCCACCACCCCTCGAACCACCTGCCACCATGAGAACCCTGCTGATCCGCAATGCCGCCTGCATCGCCACGATGGACCACCCCGAGCCGAAACAGGCCCCCGAACTGCGCGATGCCTCGGTGTTCATCCGCGGCGGGTGGATCGAGTCCGTCGGCCCAGCCGACAGGCTGCCGCAGACGGCCGACGAGGTGATCGACGCGCGCGGCCATCTGGTGACGCCTGGCCTGGTCAACACCCACCACCACATGTACCAGTCGCTCACCCGCGCGATTCCGGCCGTGCAGGACGCCGAGCTGTTCAGCTGGCTGCGCGGCCTATACCCGTTGTGGGCGGGGCTCACGCCCGAGATGGTGCGGGTCTCGACCCAGGTGGCGATGGCCGAATTACTGCTCAGCGGCTGCACCACCACCAGCGACCACCTGTACATCTACCCGAATGGCGTGCGGCTGGACGACAGCATCGATGCAGCGCGGGACATCGGCATGCGTTTCACCGCCACACGCGGCAGCATGAGCGTGGGCCAGTCACAGGGCGGCCTGCCACCGGACAGCGTGGTCGAGCGCGAGGACGTCATCCTGCGCGAATCGCAGCGGCTGATCGAGGCCCACCATGACGCCTCCCGCGGTGCGATGGTGCAGGTTGCGCTGGCACCGTGTTCGCCATTCAGCGTGAGCCGGGACCTAATGCGCGAGTCAGCCCTGCTGGCGCGAAGCCACGGCGTGCGGCTGCACACGCATCTGGCCGAAAACGACCATGACATCGCCTACAGCCGCGACAGGTTCAACTGCACGCCGGCGCAGTATGCCCAGGACCTGGGCTGGGTCGGCGAGGACGTCTGGCATGCGCACTGCGTGAAGCTCGACGACGAAGGCATCAGCCTGTTCGCCGCCACCCGCACCGGCGTGGCCCACTGCCCCTGCAGCAACATGCGCCTGGCCAGCGGCATTGCGCCGGTGCGCCGGTTGCTGGACGCCGGTGTGCCGGTGGGGCTGGGTGTGGACGGCTGCGCCAGCAACGATGCCGCGCACATGGTCAACGAGGCGCGACAGGCGCTGCTGCTGGCGCGGGTCGGCCGCTCGCTGGAACCCTTCGGATGCGACCGGGGGCCGGCGGAATTCGGCACGCGCGACGCGCTGGCGCTGGCGACACGCGGCGGGGCCCGGGTGCTGGGCCGCAGCGACATCGGCCACCTTGCGGCAGGCATGTGTGCCGACCTGGCCCTGTTCGACCTGCGAACGCTCGGTTTTGCAGGCGCAGCGGTGCACGATCCGGTGGGCGCGCTGATGTTGTGCAGCAGCCCGCAGGCCGCCTTCACGGTGGTCAGCGGCCGGGTCGTGGTGCGCGAAGGCCGACTGGCCACCGTGGACCCCGGCCCGCTGGTGGAGCGCCACAACCGGATGGCGATGCAACTGGCAGATCGCGCCCCCTGAGCGCTGCGGACGACGACCTGATCCCGAAATGGGTGCCGCCGCAGGGTGCGGGGCACCGGCTGGTCGGGCGCTGAGCCGGGCCCCGGCTCAGGGCGGCTTTGCGCCGGCCAGGAACCAGCGGCCGATCAGCTCGCGTTCGGCATCGGTGATCTGGGTGGCATTGTTCATCGGCATCAGGCGCGTGACCACCACCTGCTGGTAGATGCCCTGCGCATGCTGGCGCAGGCTGTCGGGGGAATCCAGGCGCACATTCTTCATCTGAACCTGCTCGCCATGGCACATCAGGCAGCGCTGCTCCATCACCTGCTGCACCTGGGCAAGCGTGGGCACGGGCGCCGCGGCGGGCGCGCTCGCCGCTGCCGGCCGGGGGGCTGGTTGCAGCCAGGCGATCACGCCGGCAATCACCAGCACGCCCACCAGCGCGTAGGGCCAGGGATGGGGGTTGCGCCCGAGCTTGAAGCCGTGCCGCATCACGAAGAACTGCCGGATCAGCGCGCCGGCCAGCATCATCAGGATCAGGACAGCCCAGTTCTGGGGATGGGTGTAGGTGAAGCTGTAGTGGTTGCTGAGCATCGCAAACAGCACCGGCAGCGTGAAGTAGGTGTTGTGCACGCTGCGCTGCTTGGCCCGGATGCCGTGTACGGGATCGACCGGCCGGCCCTCGCGCAGCGCCTTGATCGTGGTGCGCTGGCCCGGGATGATCCAGAAGAACACGTTGGCGCTCATGGCGGTCGCGATCATCGCGCCCACCAGCAGGAAAGCCGCCCGGCCCGCGAACCAGTGGCAGGCCAGCCAGGAGGCCGCGCACACCACCACGAACACCAGCGCTCCGACGATGGCATCGCCGTTCTTGCGCCGGCCGAACACCAGGCAGATCACGTCATACAAGACCCAGAACACCACCAGGAAAGCCAGTGCCACGGCGATGGCCGCGCTGTTCGACCATTCCATCACGGACTTGTCGACCAGGTAGGTGCCGGCGCTCCACAGGTAGGACACGGTGAACAGCGCAAAGCCGCTCAGCCAGGTGCTGTAGCTTTCCCAATAGAACCAGTGCAGGTTCTGCGGAACCACCCGCGGTGCCACGGCGTATTTCTGCGGGTTGTAGAAGCCCCCGCCATGCACGGCCCACAACTCGCCGCCCACCCCGAGGTCCTGGAGCTCCTTGGAGGCAGGCTTGACCAGGCTGCTGTCGAGGAAAACGAAATAGAAGGACGAGCCGATCCATGCAATGGCCGTGATGACATGCACCCAGCGCAGCAGCAGATTGGCCCAGTCCAGGAAATACGCTTCCATGAATATCGTCCTTTGTGATCGAGGGTATCAAACAATGCGGTCTTGCAACAACTGCGCCGCCACCGCAATGGCGATCACTTCGGGCTCCTTGCCCGCGATGCCGGGCAGGCCGATCGGGCAGCGGACCCGGTCGAGCTCCGGGGCATGGAAACCGCGTTCCATGAGCCGGCGCCGGAAGGTCGCCCACTTGGTGGCACTGCCGATCAGCCCGATGCTGGCGAGGTCACCATGTTCGCGCTGCCGACGAAGGCACTGCGCCACCACGTCAAGATCTTCCGCATGGCTGAAGCTCATCACCCGCACG
>JBIKTP010000015.1:0-12768 GCA_044348035.1 Burkholderiaceae bacterium | reverse complement strand
GCGGGAGGTGAAGCCGGGGCCGGATGCGGCGGACGATGCGGCACTGCTCGACTTCTGCCGCAACAACGGGGCCACCATCTTCCACCCCAGTGGCACCTGCGCGATGGGGCCCGATCCGGCCCGTGGCGCGGTGGTGGATGCGCGGCTGCGGGTACACGGCATCGAGGCCCTGCGTGTCGTGGACTGTTCGGTGATGCCGACGCTGGTGTCGGGCAATACCAATGCGCCGGTCGTCATGATGGCGGAGAAGGCTGCGGATATGGTGCGGGGTGACGCCGGGCGGTCTGGATCTTTCCCGACTTCCTGACAGCGCGGAGACCGGGGGCTTGGTTGGCGATCAGGCCGGCGGTGCATTCGGCGCAGCGGCTGTCCCCCGGCCTTCGGCCTCCTCCTTTACGCCGCTGCGCCGAACGCACCGCCGTCCTGATTGCGCGACGTGGTTGGCGCACCGCGCGCCAAAGCCGGTCTCATCCGAGAGGACTGCTTGGCGCACCGCGCACCAAACCCACACGCCGCCGAGAGGACTGGCCCCGTGCCGCGGCGAGGTCAAGGAGGAGCCCGCAGGGCGGGGGACACGAGTCGCGGCACGGGGCCAGTCCTCTCGGCTCGCCAACACAGGCGCTCAGCCCCTGACTGACGAACCCAAGTCAGGCCAGAGCGCCACAGTCAGGGCGCACGCAGGTATTCGGCCACGCCTGTTTCGGACACGCGGTGGCAGGCCACCCGGTGCCCTGGCAAGGCCTCGCGCAGGGGCGGGGGCTCGGAATGGCAGCGCGCTTCGGCGAACGGGCATCGGCCCGCGAAGCGGCATCCCGGCGGCACATGGATCGGGCTGGGCGGGTCGCCCTGCAGGCGGATGCGGTCGCGCCGGCTGCGGCTGCCGGGGTCGAAGGACGGTGCGGCTGACCACAGGGCCAGCGTGTAGGGATGCAGGGGCCGCTCGAACAGGGCTTCCCGGGGCGCCTGCTCGACGATCTGGCCGAGGTACATGACCCCGATCTCGTCGCACATGTGGCGGATGACCCCCAGGTCGTGCGAGATGAACAGGTAGGTCAGGCCGAGTTCGCGCTGCAGGCGCTGCATCAGGTTCAGGATCTGGGCCTGGATGGCCACGTCGAGTGCGGACACCGGCTCGTCGCAGACGACCAGGTCCGGCCGGGCCGCGAGTGCGCGCGCCAGCACGATGCGCTGGCGTTGCCCGCCCGAGAACTGGTGCGGGAACAGCTGCAGCTGCTCGGGGCGCAGGCCGGTCTGCAGGAACAGCTGGCGGGCCAGCGCAGGCCGTCCGGCGGGGTCGCCGACGTCCATCAGCTCTAGCGCCTCCAGGATGGCGTCGCCGGCGCGCTTGCGCGGGTTGAGCGATGCGAACGGGTCCTGGAACACCATCTGGAAGCGGCGCCGCACCTTGCGCAGGCCTTCGCCCTCCAGCGCGCCGATGTCGTCGTCGCCCAGGCGCATGCTGCCGGAGGTGATCTTGACCAGGCGCATCACGGCCAGGGCGGTGGTGCTCTTGCCCGACCCGCTTTCGCCAACGATGCCGAAGGTGCGGCCTTTCGGGATGTCGAAGCTGACGCCGTCGACCGCCTTCACGACCGAACGGGCGCCGAACAGGCCGCGCCCCATGGGGAAATGCACCTTGAGGTCGCGGACCTGGAGCAGGGCGTCTGTCACGGGAGTGTCCCCCTGCGCAGGGGCAGGCTGTTGCGGTGCGCCAGCGGCCGGGGATCGGTCATCGTGTGGCCCCTTCTGCATGCAGCCAGCACAACACGCGCCGCCGTCCGCCATCGATGCGGGTCTCTGCCGGCAACTGCGTGCGGCAGCGTGGCTGGACGTCGCTGCAGCGGTCGGCGAAGGCGCATCCGCCGCGCCGCTCCAGCAACGACGGCACGGTGCCGGGGATCTCCATCAGCGGTTCGCCGAAACCGGTGGTGCGCCGGCCGGGCGCGCAGGCGATCAGGCCCCGGGTGTAGGGGTGCAGCGGCGCCTGCAGCACCTCGGCCACGGAGCCTTCCTCGACGATGCGCCCGGCGTACATCACCGCCACACGGTCGGCCATCTCGGCGATGGCGCCCATGTCGTGCGTGATCAACATGACGGCGGTGCCGGTGCGCTCACGCAGGTCGGAGATGAGGTCGAAGATCTGGGCCTGCACGGTGACGTCCAGCGCGGTGGTGGGCTCATCGGCGATCAGCACGTCGGGCTTGCAGGCCAGTGCCATCGCGATCATCACGCGTTGGCGCATGCCGCCCGAGAACTGGTGCGGGTAGTCGTGCACCCGGGCCCTGGCGGCGGGAATGCCCACCGCCTCCAGCATGTCGATGGCGCATGCGGTGGCGGCCTTGCGGTTGAGGCCCTGGTGCAGCCGCACCGCCTCGCCGATCTGGTCGCCCACCGTGTAGGCGGGGTTGAGCGAGGTCATCGGCTCCTGGAAGATCATCGAGATGCGGTTGCCGCGGTAGTGCCGCATCGCGGGCTCGTCCAGGGACAGCAGGTCTTTTCCATCGAGCACCACCCGCCCGGAGGTGATGCGACCGGGTGGCGTCGGTATCAGGCGCATCATGGCCAGCGCGGTCATGCTCTTGCCGCAGCCCGATTCGCCCACCAGGCCCAGCGTCTCGCCACGGTGCACCTGGAACGCGACCTCGTCGAGCACGCGGGCCACTCCGCCCCGGGTCTGGAATTCGACGCCCAGGTTGCTGACATCCAGCAGGGCGGGGGAGACGGCGGTGGTGGTCATGGCGGCAGGGTGTCGCTCAGCGCAGATGCAGCTTGGGGTTCAGGGCGTCGTTCAGGCCATCGCCTACCAGGCTGACCGACAGCACGGTCAGGAAGATGGCCGCACCCGGGAAACTCACCGCCCACCAGCATTCCAGGATGTTGCGCCGGTTGGCACCGATCATGTAGCCCCAGCTCATGACGTTGGGGTCGGACAGGCCCAGGAAACTCAGGCCTGCCTCGAACAGGATCGCCACACCGATGATCAGCGTGGCCGACACGATCAGGGGTGGCAACGCATTGGGCAGGATCTCGCGCAGCATCAGGCGAAGGTGGCGTGCGCCCATGGCGCGTGCGGCGCTGACGTATTCAAGGTGGCGCAGACGCATGAATTCGGCCCTGGCGAGCCGTGCGGTGCCGGTCCAGCTGACCAATCCGATGGCCATGATCACGACACCCAGAGACGGTTCGAACAGGGTGACCAGCACCATCGCGAACAGCAGCGTGGGCAGGACCTGGAACAGCTCGGTCAGGCGCGACAGCAGCGTGTCCACCCAGCCGCCGAAGTACCCCGCCAGGGATCCGACCGTGACGCCGATGCTCACCGTGATGCATGCCGCAGCCAGGCCGACCAGCACCGTGGCGCGCCCGCCGACCAGCATGCCGGCGAGGATGTCGCGGCCGAGGTAGTCGGTGCCGAGCCAGAGATTTGGGTGGATGAAAGGTTCGGTGAAGGGGGCACCCGTGATTTCGAAGGGCTTGACCCCGTACAGGCCGGGCCCCACCAACATCACCAGCGTGATGCAGCACAGAAGCACCAGCCCGAGCATCGCCGCCTTGTTGCCGCGGAACACCCGCCAGGCCTCGCGCGATGGCGAAAGCGCCTGCACAGTCGGCGGTGCCGCCGTTGTTCCTGCGGTGTCCAGCGCCTGCGTCATGTGCCGCGCAGCCGGGGATCGATCCAGCGGTAGCTCAGGTCCGTGAGGAGATTCGCGATGATCACCAGCAGGGACGAGAAGGTGAGGATGCCCAGCAGCGTGGGGTAGTCGCGCCCCAGGATCGCATCGAGCGCCAGGGTGCCCAGGCCGGGCCAGCTGAACACCGTCTCGACCAGCACCGCGCCCGAGATCAGGTTGCCGAACTGCAGCCCTGCGATGGTCACTACCGGCATCAGCGCGTTGCGCAGCGCGTGCTTGAAGGTGACGACCCATTCATTCAGGCCCTTGGCCCGCGCCGTGCGGATGTAGTCCGAGCCCAGCACCTCGAGCATGCTGGCGCGCGCCAGCCGGCTGTACTGGGCCAGGTAGATGATGGTCAGCGTGACGGCCGGCAGCACCAGATGGTGCAGCACGTCGACGACAGCGCTCCAGCCACCGACGCCGAACTGCCGCACGTCCCGCATGCCGGCAATGGGCATGATCGGCCAGACCTTGCCGAACAGGATCACCAGCAGGATGCCAGTCCAGAACACCGGCATGGCATACCCCACCAGTGACAAGACCGTCACTGCGCCGCTCACGAAGCTGCGGGGCTTGCGGGATGCGAACACACCCAGCAGGGTGCCCACGACGATCGCGAACACGAGCGCGGTCAGCACCAGCAGGATGGTGGGGCCGATGCGGTCGAAGATCAGCTCGGACACCGGCCTGCTGTAGGTGTAGGACTGGCCGAGGTCGCCGCGCAGGCTCTTGCCGATGTAGGTGACGAACTGTTCGGGCAGCGGACGGTCCAGGCCGTAGGCCTTCTTGATGCTCTCGATCACGGCCGCATCGCCGCCACCCATCTCCCCGGCGATCACGCTCGCGGGGTCTCCGGGCGCGGCGTGGATCAGCACGAAATTGATCGCCAGCACGGCGACCACGAGGCCGGCCGCCCAGGCCAGGCGGCGCAGTACCGCGATCAGCAGCCGCATCATCGGGGCAGCGCGATGGCCGGCAGAGGCCTGCGACGCAGCCGGCGCGGAATCATGCCTTGACCGTGGTCTCGGTGACGGCGTCGTTCAGGCCCCAGATACCGCCCGGAGGATTGGTCACTTTCCCCCGATAGGCCTCATAGAACGCCTGCTCGTACAGGAAGGCGCAAGGGCAGTCGTCGACGACAGCCTTCTGCATCTGCCGGTACAGGTCCTTGCGCTTGGCCTGGTTCATCTCATGGCCTGCCGCGGCCAGCCACTCGTCCACCTTGGGGTTGGAGTAGCTCTGCGTGTTGGACCAGATCACCCCCGGCTTGATGTTCGAGCTGAGCCAGGTGCGGTGCACACCGATCACCGGGTCGCCCCAGTTGTAGACCGAATCCAGGGTCATGTCGAACTGCAGCGACGAGATCCGCCGTGCCCAGCTGGGAAAGTCGGGCGACAGACGCACATTGAGCTCGACGCCGATCTTGGTCAACGACTGTTTCAGGTATTCCTGGATCGCCTTGAAGTCGGAACTGCCGGGGATGGCGTCGATGTCGAGCGTCAGGCGCACGCCGTTGGCACCCGGCTTGACCCCGGCTTCGTCCAGCAGCTTGTTCGCGCGGGCAAGGTCGAGTTCGTATTTCTCGACGTCCGCGCTGAAGTAGGGGCTGCCTGCGGCGATCGGACCGGTGGCGCGCGTGTGCATGCCGCCCAGCAGGGTCTGCAGCAGGTATTTCTTGTCGATCGCGAAGTTGATGGCCTGGCGCACCCGCTTGTCGGCCAGCTTGGGGCTCTTGGTGTTGAACGCCAGCCAGGTCAGCGGCCCGAGGGCCGGTGCCGCCTTGACGACCTGCGCCGCCGGCACCTTGCGCACACGCTCCAGTTCGCGCGGATCCGTCGGCGCCTGGTGCACGTCGACCTCGCCGCGTTCGAATGCCAGCAGCAGGCTGCCGGGATCCTTGAAGATGCGCACGATGATGCGGTCAAGCCGGGGCTGGTCCTTCAGGAAGAAGCGGTCGAAGCGCTCCATGATCACGTGTTCGCCGGGCTTGAACTCGACCAGACGGAACGGGCCGGAACCGATGGGGTTGGCATTGCGCGGATGGATCTTCACATCCGTGCCGTCACCGAAGATGTGCTTCGGGATGATCGGCGTGAGGGAGGTCGACATCGCCAGCAGTACGGCGGGGTGCGGCTCGGCCAGGCGGATCACGGCCGTCTGCGGATTGTCGATCGTGACCGCGTTGACCGGACCGTACATGGTCTTGAACGGGTGGTTGTCCCGGATGGTCTCGATGGAGAACTTGACGTCTTCGGCGGTGATGGGCCGCCCGTCATGGAACACCGCGTCCTTGCGCAGGACCAGCTGGATGCTGCGGTTGTCCGGCGACAGCACCCAGCGCTCCGCCAGGTAGGGCTGCGGCTTCCAGTTCTTGTCCATGCGGATGGGGGAGGCGAACAGCTGCGCCGCAGGCATCATCGTGGCAATGCCGCTTTGCACCGCCGAATTCAGGTGGCGCGGAGCCTGGGTGCTTCCGATGACGAGCACACCGCCCTTGGCGGCCTGCGCTGCAACTTCGAAGGGGATGCCGAAGATGGTGGCGCCCGAAAAGGCGGCACCCGCCTTGAGAACATGTCGACGGTCAATGCTGGCCATGGCTGGACTCCTCAAAGTGATAGGAAACAAGCGTACACCACCGTTGCGCCGCTAGAACATCGATCCAGGGTGCCACTGCCGCGCGACCGATAGTGCCAGCATCCCCGCGTTTTCCCTAGGTTGGGGCATGGCCTGTAGACGGGGCATGGGACGCGCACCGCATTGGGCTGCGGCCAGACCCTACTTCTCGTCGCGCAGCCAGTACCACTTGTAGAGCATGCGCTGTCCGATCCGGCGAAACGGCGCCAGCAGCGGAGAGCGCACCAGACCGAACAGGTTGGGGTGCTCCAGCGGCGAATCGTAGATTGGCAGCCGGAACACCTCCTGCCCGGCATCCTGGCCTGCGACGCGCTCGGCCAGCCGCTTGCCGGCCCAGGTGGAAAACGACACGCCGTTGCCGCCATAACCGACCGCATGCCAGACAGTCTGGCCTGGGTCCGGCCGGGTGATGCGCGGCATCATGTCGTGGCTGACATCGACCCAGCCCCACCAGGAGTAGTCGATCTGGATGCCGGCCAGCGGGGGAAACTTGCGCGCGATCGCATCGGTCAGCAGCCGCAGGTGCGTGGCACGGTCGGCATCGGCGCCGGTGATGGAGCTGCGGCTGCCGATCTGCAAGCGGTTGTCGGGCAGCAGGCGGTAATAGAAGCGCAGCGTCCGCGTGTCCGTCAGGAAGGTGCGGGAGCGGAAGTTGGTGGCGGCAATCTCGGCGCTGGTCAGCGGGCGCGTCACCACCGAGTTGGACAGCACCGGCATGATCTTGTTGCGCAGCAGCGGAGTCAGGCCCTGCCCGGTGTAGCCGCCGGTGCATACCGCCACCCGCCGGGCGCGCACGGTGCCACCAGGCGTGCGCAGGTGGTGGATGCCGTTGCGGGTTTCCCAGCCTTGCACCGGGCTGCCGGTATGGACTTTCACGCCGAGCGCCCGGGCCTTGCGCATCAGGCCGAAGGTGAACTTGAGCGGGTGGATGCCCACGCCTTCCTGCTCCAGCATGGCGCCCGCCGTGTCGCGTTCATCGCAGTAGTCGCGCCGGACTTCCTCGGCGGTGAGCATGCGGGTGTCGTAGCCGAAGACCTCGCGCCGGACCCGGGTCTCGTTGCGCAGGTAGGCCAGCTTTTCCGGCCGGTGCGCCAGGTACAGGTGGCCGCCGCTGCAGGGGTCGCAGTCGATTTCGGAGGTGAGCCGCTCGAAGTTCTCGAAACCGGTGCGGATCTCCCGGTCCAGCTTCTTCGCGACATCCAGGCCCCAGCGCTCGATCCACTGCGAGCGGGTGAGGCGCCCGCTGGCATTCTGGCCCTGGCCGCCGCTGCGGCTGGAACAGCCCCAGGCGGTCTGGTTGGCTTCCAGCACCGTGGCCTGGATGCCTTGCTCCTGTGCCAGGTACAGCGCCGTCGACATGCCGGTGGAGCCCGAGCCGATCACCGCGACATCGACATCGGCGTCGGCCCGGATCGGCCCGTCGTCGGGTGGTGGCATTCCTGCGCTGGCGACCCAGTAGCTCGGGGCATAGGCGCGCCCCGCGCCCGGGTTTGCGGCGACGAGCGGGTCGTAGTGCGGGTCGTATTGCCGGGGACCCACCGGCGACTCGCCGGTGAAGGACAGTGGTGGTGTCATCGACATGGTGGCGGAGGGCTACCGGGCCGGCGGGAGGGTGGGCCGGTTCTTGCGGAACACGTTCTTGACCGCGATCTTGCCATCGCGAAAGGTGAAGATGTCCACGCCGTCGGACTCGATGCGGCTGCCATCGGCGGCGGTGCCGGTGAAGGTCCACTGCGAGACGCCGAAGTCGCCCTGCACGAAATGGGTCGCATTGCGCCACTGGGCATCGGGGGAGGCCAGCCAGGCCGCCGGGAACGCCTTGCGCACGGCATCCTTGCCGGCATGGCGGGTGCCGCAGGCGTCCGGGCCGGCAGCCGTCATGAACACGCAGTCGTCGGTCATGAAGGCCATCAGGGCGTCGATGTCGTGGCGGTTCCAGGCATCGCTGAAGGCCTCCAGCGTGGCTGTGGTGACAGGTGTGGATGGTGCTGCCATGGGTTCTCCGGAAAATGTCTCCCTATGAAAGGAAAGGGTACGCGACAAGCCCCGGCACCGATAGGGCCAGATGGCGGAATTCGACGTAGCCAGCAGGCCAGCGGGGCTACACTGCCGCTCCATGTCCGTAGCACGCACGATCCAGTGGGCGCAGCTGTTTGCCCTGCCCGCGCACAGCGCACTGCCCTTGCAGGGGCGCCTGCGCCAGGCGATCGTGCAGACCATCCTGGAAGGCCGGCTCACGGCAGGATCGCCCTTGCCGTCTTCCCGCGAACTTGCCGAAATCCTCGGGCTCAGCCGCAACACGGTCACATCCGCCTACCTGCAGCTGGTCGATGAAGGTTTCCTGCAGGCCCGTCCGCGCAGTGGCGTGTTCGTTGCGCCCGGTGCGCGGCCGGCCTCGGCCGTTCAGGCCGAGCCCCTCAACGGCAGCACCCGGCAGGCGCCGGACTGGAGCGCGCGCGTGCGGCGTTCGATGGTGGGGCGCCCCACGCTGTCCAAGCCGGAACAGTGGAGTGCCTATCCGTTCCCGTTCATCTACGGGACCTATGACCCGCAGCTGTTTCCGACCGAGGACTTTCGCGAATGCTGCGTGCGCAGCCTGGCACGGTCCCAGTTGCCGCACTGGGCGCCCGACCTGGAGATCGACGACGTGCCGGAGCTCATCGAGCAGATCCGCACGCGCCTGCTCCCCCGACGGGGCGTGTTCGCCCTGAAGGAGGAGATCCTGGTCACCGTCGGCACCCAGAACGCCTATTACCTGCTGGCGGAAGCGCTGTTCGACAAGACCACGCGGGTCGGCCTGGAGGAGCCGGGGCACCCGCATGCGCGCAACAGCTTCTCGATGCGCCGTCCGCAGTGGGCCGAAATCGCGGTCGACGGGGAGGGGCTGGTCGTGGATGCGCTGCCGGCGGTGGACTACCTGTTCATCACGCCGTCGCACCAGAGCCCCACCACCGTGACCCTGAGTCTGGAGCGCCGCCAGTGGCTCCTGCGCAAGGCGGAACTGCAGGACTTCATCGTCATCGAGGACGACTACGAGGCGGAGAACCTCTACGGAGGCGAGCCGATGCCGGCCCTCAAGAGCCTGGACCGCACCGGCCGGGTCATCTACGTCGGCTCGGTGTCCAAGAGCCTGTCCCCCGCCCTGCGGCTGGGCTACATCGTCGCGCCACGGGCGCTGATCCACGAGATGCGGCTGATACGCCACACCATGGTGCGCCACCCCAGTGCCTTCCTGCAGCATGCCTACGCCCTGTTCCTGTCGCTGGGGCACCACGAGTCGCATACACGCCGCGTGAACCAGGCCATGCAGGAGCGCCTGGCCCAGGCGGCGCAGGCGCTGCGGGAGCATCTGCCGGAGTTCCGCTTCTCGATGCCGCAGGGTGGCGCGTCGATCTGGGTGCAGGCGCCCGACTGGGTGGACGCCGCCGAACTCGGCGAGATGGTGCGGGCCCATGGCGTGCTGATCGAGGCGGGCGATGTGTTCTTTGCGAAGCCGCCGTACCCGTGTCCGTACTTTCGCCTGCGCCTGTCGTCGATCGCCGCGAGCCAGATCGAAGCGGGCATCCGCGCATTGGGGCTCGCCGTCAGCGACCTCGCCCGTGCGCGGGGCGAGAACCGCCACCCGGCGACGGGGCCCCTGCACTGAGCGCCGTGCGGCCGACACGCAGGGGCACAGGCACTGCCTGGCCCTGATCTCGTCTACACCGGCACCCGCAGGTCGTCCAGGTAGTCGCGCTTGATGTTCACCGTGCACTCCGTGCCCAGCGCATGGAAATGCTTCGCCAGCCAGGCCTTGGCGCTGGCGCGGCCCATGTCGCGCAGGGAGTGGATCAGGCTGGCGCTGATCGAGGTCTTGGTCGAGGCGGACAGCGCGTCCATCTTCGCTCCGCCATCGATGCGGTGCATCAGCACATCCTTGTAGCGGGCCGGGTCGAGCTTGCCTTCGGCCAGCAGCCGCTTGACGAAATCGATGGCCCGCATCTCGGCGATCAGGCCGGCATTGAAGGTGACCTCGTTGATGCGGTCCATGATCTTCGCGCTGCTGGTGGGCAGCGTATCGCGCCGGATCGGGTTGATCTGCACCAGCACGATGTCGCGGCTGGCGCAGTTGTAGATCAGCGGGTGGATCGCCGGGTTGCCCGAGTAGCCACCGTCCCAGTAGTGGTCGCCCTCGATCTCGACCGCCTTGAACAGCGTGGGCAGGCAGGCCGAGGCCATCACCGCGTCGGCGGTCAGGCGCTTGCCGGAGAACACCTCGGCCTTGCCGGTGGCAACGCGGGTGGCGACCACGAACACCTTGGGGCCGGGCAGGCGTTGCAGGGCCTCGAAGTCCACCTGCCGCTGCAGGAAATCGCGCAGCGGATTGATGTCGAACGGATTGCTCTGGTAGGGCGACAGGGCGCCGGTCATGAAGCCGGTCATCGCCGTCAACCAGGCGGCGGCCGGGGAGCCCGCCGCACCGTGCGGACCGAACAGCAGCTCGAAGGGGGCGCGCTGTGGCTCGGACAGCGCGCCCATGTCGACGATGCCGTTCCAGAACCGGGCCAGGGCCTCCCGTGCGGCTTCCCGCGGGTCGGCCTTTCCCTTGGTGCCCCGGGCCTGTGCATGGCCGCTGGCGAGGGCCACGGCGTTCATGGCGCCGGCACTGGTGCCGCTGATCCCTTCCAGGCTGACACGCCCGTCTTCGAGCAGGGCATCGAGCACGCCCCAGGTGAAGGCGCCGTGGGATCCGCCGCCCTGCAGGGCCAGGTTGATGCTGCGCGTGGCGCGGCCGGCTGGACGGGCGGGGGCGGGGGCTGGTTTCGTCGTGGGCATTGCGGGTGAATCTGTGTGCTTGGTACAACGGTTGGATCGCCGGGCGATGGTATGCCGATCAGGGCCACGCGGAAAGCCTACACTTTCAAGCCCTTGGATGCGTGAAGTGAAGCGGGATGCTCTACCTTGTCATCGGCGTCGGTTGTCTGATCGGTCTGGTCGTCGTTCTGTGGGCGTACCGGGCCGGTGCCCGGCGTGCTGCGCCGCCTGCCCCAGCGCCGGCCGCGCTGCCAGGCGTACAGCGCCCCGCACCAACGCCTGAGCTCTCGGCAGCCCAGCCTGCAGCGCCGGCGCCTGCGCGTGCCGTAGCCAGGCCGCCTGCGCGGGCCTTGCCGCAGGCCCTGCAATCGCTTCACCTTGCCCGGTTCACGGATCTGCCGCCCGCACAGGTCGATGCGCTGGCAGCCCGGTTGCAGACCATCCCCCGGCCACCGCATGCGCTGGACAAGCTGGTGTCGGCGCAGTTTCTGTCCCAGGCCAGTTCGGCCGAGCTCAACGATCTGATGGTCGGCGAGCCGCAGATCGCGGCCAAGGTGCTGGCGGCCGTGAATTCGCCGCTGTACGGGTTGCAGAAGCCGCTGGGCAGCATCGGCCAGGCGGCCACCTACCTCGGCATGAACAGCGTGCGCCAGATCTGCATGCAGTACATGCTGGATGCGTCCTTCAAGCCCACCAGTGCGCAGGTCAAGGCCTGCTACGAGCAGGTCTGGAATGCCAGTGCCCTGTCCAGTGCGCTGTGTTTCAAGCTGGCGCAGTTGCTGAAGCTGCCCGACCCGGGGGGGCTGGTGACACAGATCGTGTTATCCACCCTCGGGCCTCTGGCCAGTTACGCATTGCTGGCACCCGGGACGGTGCTGAGCCTCTCCGGCATGGACCCGATCGAACGGGCGAAGGCCGAGCAGGAGGCGCTGGGCCTGTGTGCCACCGAGATGGGCGGCCTGCTGCTGCAATCCTGGAAGTTGCCGGCGGGCCTGATCGCGGACGTGTGCGACATCGACCGCGTGCTGGTCCAGCCGTCCGGCGCCACGGCCGATGCACGCATGGCACGGCTGGGCCTGTGTTACCTGTGCAAGCACCTTGCCGGGCAGATGGTGGCCGGTACCCTGCCGGACCTGCGCGCCTTCGATGTGACGCGGATGGACGATCCGGCCCTGTTCCACCTGGCGGCGTATCTCGACAACTTCCGCCTGGAGCGCCTGCCGGAGTTCCTGCATTTCCCGGATGTGCTGGCCACGGTGGAGCCGATGGTGGCCGGCATCCGTCTGGGTGCCGCATCTGCAGCACCCTGAGCGTCAGCGCCAGCGCCCCGACTCCGGGCACAGGTCCGCAGGGCTTCCCTGGTGCCACACCTTTGCCTCTCCGAGCCGCGCTGCGGTGCCCGCATCGACATCGAAGCGGATGCCCAGTGCGCGGGCCAGTTCGGCGCGTTCCAGCGGCAGCTCCCAGGTCAGGAACACCAGCGCGCAATCCCGCGGGGCGGCGTAGTCCTGCGGCACGAAACCGGTCCGGCCGCGCTGCAGTACCGCATGCGGCTGCCCGGTATCGAACACCACCACCGTGCCGCGCTGCAGCGGGATGCGATGGCCTGCGTCGGGGAAATGCAGGTCCAGGCCCTTGTCCTCGCTGACGAACAGATTGCAGAAGG
>JBIKTP010000291.1:0-4402 GCA_044348035.1 Burkholderiaceae bacterium | reverse complement strand
TGACTCAGCAGCAGGCGGTAGGTATCCAGGTCGAAGGCCAGCGCCTGCCGGCTCTGCAGCGCATCCTCCAGCGCATGATGGTCGTGCACCGTGGCCAGATGGCACCAGTGGTCGAACACGTGGATATCGGTGCGGCCGCTCGTGTCGTCGTGCTCGCGCAGGCCGATGGGTCCGGCAAACGGCCAGGCCTGCAGGCGTAGTTCGGCCAGCGCCAGAGACAGGCGCAGGTGGTGCAGGCTCAGCGGCTCCCGAGCGCAGCAGGCGCCCCGGCAGCGCCCGAGCTGGCTGGAGAAGCAGCGGCCGCGGCCGGTCTCCAGGCCGAGAAGCCGGGGACACAGGCCTTGCGCATCGGCGAGCGCGCCCAGTGCCTCGGTCGCTTGGCGCCTGGAGCGGAACACGCCATACAGGGCGCCCAGAGCGCGTGGGTCCAGGCGATCACCCTGCACCAGTTCGACCAGCGGCTGGGCCGCCATGTCTTCGTGCAAGCGCCACGCACACAGCGTGGAATCCCGTCGCAGGCGGCGGTTGTGCACCGGCTGCAGTTGCTTGACCAGGCGCGATTCGAGCAGCAGGGCCCCCAGTTCACCGGCCGTTCGACGTGTTTCGACCCGGCGGGTCTCCTGTGCCAGGCGCATTTCGCGCCCGGCCGAGTGGTCGGCCTGGAAATGCGACAAGACCCGCGCGCGCAGTTGCACGCTCTTGCCAACGTACAAGGGCTGGGCAGACTCGCCGTACAGCAGGTAGACACCCGGGCCCTGTGGAAGATCCGACAGCTCGGTCTCCAGGTACGGGGGCAGGCTCGTGCTGCCACGCAGCAGTTCGTCCGCAGCGCGGGACAAGGCCATGTCACCATGGTCGGTCCGCGCCTGTGCCAGCCATGCCAGCACGACATCCACATCGCCCATGGCGCGGTGGCGTACCGGCGTCTGCAGCCCGTGGCGCTGGATGATGGCATCGAGACCATGGCTGCGGTGTTGCGGATAGAGCCGGCGCGAAAGCCGCACGGTGCACAGTGTCCGCACCCGCAGGTCGATCTGCATGCGCTGAAAGGAATTCTTGAGGAATCCATGGTCGAAGCGCGCGTTATGGGCCACCAGCACGGCGCCATCCAGGAGTTCCAGCAGGCGTGGGGCCACCGCTTCGAATGCAGGCGCGTCCGCCACCATCGCATTGTCGATGCCGGTGAGCGACTCGATGAAGGCAGGTATCCGCGTCCCCGGGTTGACCAGGGTGCTCCAACGTGCCACCTCGCGCCCTTCCTCGATCCGGACCGCCGCGATCTCGGTGATGCGGTCTGCCACCGGGTTTCCTCCGGTGGTTTCCAGGTCCAGCAACAGGTACGACGGCAGCATGCCGCCGATTGTGCAGGATGGCGACCCGCCGCTATGTGTACGATATTGCCCATGAACGACCATCCCAAGTCCCGCGAAGACATCACCGCCGCCCTTCGCTGGGCCGCCCACCTGGGCTTGAACGAAGGTGTGTGCAACCATTTCTCTCTGGAGGTGGCGCCCGACCGCTACCTGATCAACCCGCAAGGCATGCACTGGAGCGAGGTCTGCACGGCAGACATGCTGCTGATCAATGGCCAGGGCGAGGTGCTGGAGGGCCGGCACGGGCTGGAGCCCACTGCGTTTTTCATCCACTCATGGATCCACCGTCTCCATCCGCAGGCAAAGGCCATCCTTCACACCCACATGCCCCACGCCACGGCCATCACCGGCGTGCAGGGGGGTCGGCTGGCCTGGTGCCACCAGAACGCACTGCGCTTCTGGGACCGCGTCGCCTATGACGACAGCTACGGCGGAGTGGTACTCGACGAGACCGAGGGCCGGCGCATCGCCGGAAACCTCGACGGCAAGGAAATCCTGTTCATGGCCAGCCATGGCATCACCATCGTCGGACCGACCATGGCCTGGGCATTCGACGACATGTATTACCTGGAGCGTGCCTGCCAGCACCAGGTGCTGGCAACCCAGATGGCGGCAGGCCAGCCCCTGCATGCGATTCCGGAGTCCGTCTGCCGGACCACCGCCATGCAGGCGCACGGGGAGCGCCAGCAAAGCGACCTGTTCTTCGCCTCGATCAAGCGCCTGCTCGACCGGGACCAGCCGGACTGGCGCACGCCGTACTGAGACCGGCCGGCCGCGCGGCCCCAAGCGCCTCAGCTCGTGATGTAGCTCTGCAATTGCGAGATGGTCTGCTCGTGGTCGGCGATGATGTCGTCCATGATGTCCCGGATCGAGATCATGCCCAGCACGCGGCCCTGGTCCACCACGGGCAGGTGCCGGAAATGGTGCTGGCTCATCAGTGCCATGCATTCACGGGTGCCCGCGCCGGGGGGGACGGTGATGACGTTGGCTGTCATGATGTCGCCGACCTGCGTCTCGCGGGAATTGCGCCCCTGCAGGGCCACCTTGCGGGTGTAGTCCCGCTCGGAAAATATACCGACGAGCCGGCCGCCATCCATGACCAGCAGGGCCCCGATACCGTGCTCGGCCAGCAGGCCCAGCGCATCAAAGACCATGGTCTCGGGCGCCGCCTGAAAAATCGTCGGAGCACGTTTCCTGAGCAGGTCGATCACTGGCTTCATGGCAACTCCCGATGGGCTGCACTGTGCAGGTGGATCACAGTGTAGCCAAACCAGGCGCGCATGGCCAGCACGCGCATGGCCAGCAGTCGCCAGTCTGATGGCGACCAGGGTTCGCAAAGGGGTGCGGATGGTGCGGGTCCTCCGTAAAGCATGCCGAAGTGGCACTCCAATCCTCGTGTGTGAACACCTTGCAAATCGTCCTGTCGTGGCTTGTCCGCGTACCATGCAGCCTGCCCGGCCGGTGAGGTCGGGCGTCACGCGGAGTGGTTTCATGCAGCAACAGGTTCAGGTTCTGGCATTCGACGTCTTTGGCACGGTCGTCGACTGGCATGCCGGCATCCGGCGGGAAGTACAGCAGATGCTGCCGGGCATCGACGCCGACGCTTTCGCGCTGGCCTGGCGCGCCGGCTACCAGCCGGCGATGCAGCGGGTGATGTCGGGTGCGCTCGGCTGGACGCTGATCGACGACCTGCATCGGATGATCCTCGACGGCCTGCTGGCCCGGTGGGGGGTGGAGCATCTGGACGAAGACCAGAAGCAGCACCTGAACAAGGCCTGGCACCGGCTCGACCCCTGGCCCGATGTGGTGCAGGGCCTGCAGCGGCTGAAACAGCGCTACCTGATCTGCACCCTGTCGAACGGCAACATCGGGCTGCTGACGCACATGGCCAAACGGGGCGGCCTGCCCTGGGACTGCATCCTTTCTGCCGAGGTTTTCCGCAGCTACAAGCCGGACCCGGCCACCTACCTGGGGGTGGCACGGGTGTTTGGAGTCACGCCGGGCGAGGTCATGTTGGTCGCCGCGCACCACGATGATCTGGCGGCCGCCAGGGCCTGCGGACTGCGCACGGCCTACATCGAACGCCCGCTGGAGATGGGCGCTGCCCGGCCCAAGGATGTGTCGGCCCGCGCCGACAACACCCTGCATGCGCACGATTTCCTGCACCTGGCTGCGCAGTTGGGCTGCTGAACCGCTTTTCGCCCGGCCAGGACTTCCCGGTGGCGCCGATGTCAGGGCAGCCGGGCTTCCCCGGCGGGGGGCATGACGCGGTTCTGGTCCAGCCACTGCAGTGCTGCATCCCACAAGGGCTGCGCACGCGCCCTGAAATACCCCATGTGCCCGATAGGCCCCACCCCTGCGGCCACCGGGTCGATGTCCAGCGTGGACAGGGGTGCGCCGCGGTAGGCGGCCATGAAGGCATCGCGCGAACGGGGCTGGGCCCAGAGATCGTCCAGCGCATTGGCCGCCATGATCGGTGTGCGGACCTGGGCGAAACCGGTGAGCGAGTCCCGCGCGCTGGCGTCACCGAAAAAATAGTCGGGGTACTGGCACCAGCGCTTCCACTGCCGGTACACGTCGATCGGGAGGTCTTCGCCCATCCCCAAGCGGCTCCAGGGCAGATACCCCGTGGCCGTGGTCAGCACCGGGCCGACCATGTTCCACATGAGCCAGACCCGGGCACGCTCTCGAGGCGGCATCCAGCCATGCCATCCGGCGCCGGTGGCGAAGGTGTAGAAGGCCGCCACCCGCGCATGGTTCGGCAGCAGGCCGAAGGCATGCCCGCCATAGGAATGGCCCACCATGTACAGCGGCTGGTCCTTGTCATGCAAGGCTTCCACAGCCGCCGCCAGGTCCAGCCGCGCCCAGTCCCGGTAGTCCATCCGGAATCCGCGCAGGCTGGCAGGCCGGGAGAGGCCTATGCCGCGGTAGTCCAGTGTCATGGTCGTGATGCCTCTTGCGCTGGCATGTTCGGCGAAGCGGCGGTAGAAGGACTGCGGTACCCCGGTCGCGCCCGCGACCAGCAAGCG
>JBIKTP010000290.1:0-4405 GCA_044348035.1 Burkholderiaceae bacterium | reverse complement strand
CTGTGGCGTCGGCCTCGTACCCGGCCGGCACGTTGACAAAGGCGCCGCTGGAACCCACGCGGTACTGCAGGGCGACCTGCTGGGTGGCGTTGTCGGCCGAGCCGTCGAGGTCACGCAGCCGGTAGCGCACGAGGATGGATTGCTGGCCGGTCGTGTTGAGGTGGATGACGATGCTTGGCGCGTCGGCCGTGCCCGAGCCCGCCAGTGCGATGGTCGGGTCGGCCAGTTCGAATTCGGTCACACCCCCGGTGTTGAAGACGTTGGGGTCGGTCTGGTTGGCGTTGACGTCGATCACGCTGTCCAGTGTCAGCAGCGTCTGCGGGTCGGCGCCCGTGGCGGCGGTCAGGTTGTCTCCCCGGTAACCGACGATGCCAGGAACACCCGACCAGTTGTCGCTGGCGCCGATCAAGGCGGTGTTGCTCCAGTCCTGCGCGAACGGGAGCGCCTGGGGTGTCGCATCTGCCAGTGCGATGCCGGTGGTCAGCAGACCCAGCAGGGCCAGGCTGGCGGACAGGGCGGTCGGGCGGTAGGGGGTGCGTGTGGGCATCGGATTCTCGATAGGACAGGTAGTTCACCGCGCCAGTAGGAAGGCACGACAGACTGTGATGTTGACGGACGAGAATGACCCGACGGCAGAGTCCGCTGCGGCGCGGACTGATCCGAACGGACCATGCCAGGCGCGGCGTCGCCACAGTCCCCGCACAGACGGTGCAGGTCCCCGCTGAACGGATCCCATGGGTCCTGCATGGTCCGATCGGCCTATCCGGGGCAGGCCATGCCAGAAAGCGTGTGCAACATCCGGTGGGCAGCATCCACGAAGGAATGTCCATCGGAATCGTCCGTGCGGCAGTTCCATGAACAAGGAAGTCCAGATGTCGTCCTCAGCATTTTCTCCAGCGCGCCGCTTGCTGCTCAAGGGCTCGGGTGCCGCGGCAGCAAGCAGTTTCGCCGGCGTGATGGGTGCGCTGCATGCCAGCAATGCGCTGGCTGCCACCGCCAGGCAGACCGTGTCGGCACCATCGCCCTATGGCCCCATTGCCCCTGTCAATGATCTGACGACCGGTTTGCCGCTGTTGCAATTGCCGCGCGGCTTCACCTACCGCTCCTACGGATGGACGGGTGACGCGATGGACAACGGCGCGCTGACGCCGGACAACCACGACGGCATGGGTGTGGTCACATCGCGCCGCATCGGACGCAGCACCGAGATGGTCCTGGTGCGCAACCATGAACGCGGCGTTGCCAGCAGCCTGGACGGCGCGATAAGCGCCCAGCACAACTACTCCACCACCCGGGTCAACGGCATCATCACTGCCTTCTACGGCAGCGTGCCGATCCGCATCGGCAGCAATGGCTCCGGCGGCTTCACCGTGGTCACCAACCCGGCAGCCGCCGCTCCGTTGCCGTTCAACGGGTTTGTCGCCGGCGGCACCAGCAACCTGCTGTTCCGCGATGGTCAATGGGCAGGGGCCGAGCCATCCCTGGGCGGGACGCTTGGCAACTGTGCCGGGGGCATCACCCCGTGGGGCACCTGGCTGACCTGCGAGGAGACGGTTTTCGACTTTTCGCTGATCGGCGGCAAGAAGCACGGGTATGTGTTCGAGACCGACGCAGATCCCTCGGAGTCGATCGCCGAGCCGATCATCGGCATGGGCCGGTTCGTGCACGAGGCCGTGGCGGTCGATCCGAGCACCGGGTACGTCTATGAAACCGAGGACAACCGCAATGTTTCGGGGTTCTTTCGTTATCTGCCCGACGACACCAGCAGCCAGCCGGGCAGTCTCCACAATGGTGGAACCTTGCAGGCGGCCCGCGTCAAGGCGATCCTGCGCAAGGCGACGCCTGCCACGCTGGCACAGGCCAACGATGTGGGGCTGCTCAACCCGGATATCAGCGACGAGTACGAACTGGAATGGGTCGACATTGCCGACCCCGACGCCGGTCCGGTGGTCGTGGTCGGGCAGCCAGGCGGCGTCAGCCTTGCCTTCATGGCCGGCCCGACGTTTCAGGCCCGCAGCCAGGGCTGTGCCCGGATGAGCCGCGGTGAAGGCATCTGGTACTCCGGCGGCAAGATGTTCATGATCGACACCGCTGCGGGCGTGGATGGCGCCGGCCGCCCCGGTCAGGGTGAAGGCTGTGTGTGGGAACTGACCCTGGCGACCATGCGCTTGCGCGCGATCTTCGTCAGTGGCGCGCAGACGGCAGGCAACAATCCGGACAACATCACCGTCAGCCCGCGTGGCGGCATCGTGCTGTGCGAGGACGGCGGTGGCTCGACCGACGCCTTCGGCACCGGCGCGCGCCTGCTGGGGCTCAACGCGGTGGGAGAAGCCTTCATCTTCGGCAAGCACAACACGGTGCTGAGTGCCGCGCAGGTCGGGGCTGCAGGCAAGAATGTCGCGGCGGGTGACTACCGCGGCACAGAGTTTGCGGGGGCGTGCTTCGACCCGACCGGCCGTGTGCTGTTTGTCAACATCTACCGGCCTGGCATCACGGTCGCCATCGCCGGTCCCTGGGCACGCGGCAACCTGTGACGCGGTGCGGGCGGGGTCGACACCCCGCAGCTTGGGGATGTGGGTCGACGATGGCACCGCCGGTGACACAAAGCCGTCAACCGCATCGGCGATAGTCCCGGCATTGCGTCGATGGAGCTCTGCCATGATCCGACTACCCCATTGGGCCGCCGCCGTCCTGCTCGCCACGGCAGGGTTCGGTGTCCTCGCGCAGGCCTGGCCGCCCACGCCCACGGTCATCGCACATCGCGGGGCCTCCGCACTGCGACCCGAGCACACGCTGGCGGCCTACCAGCAGGCGATCGATGACGGCGCGGACATCATCGAGCCCGACCTGGTGATCACCCGGGACGGGGTGCTTGTGGCCCGGCATGAAAATGCCATCGCCATCCTGAACGCCGACGGCACGGTGAAGGAAGCTACCACCGATGTGGTGGACCGTCCGGAGTTTGCTGGTCGCAAGACCACCAAGACAATTGATGGGCAGACCATCACCGGCTGGTTCACCGAAGACTTCACGCTGGCCGAGATCAAGACCCTGCGTGCCCGCGAGCGGATACCGGCCGTGCGGCCCGCCAACCTGGCATTCGACGGGCGCTTCGCCATTCCCACCTTGCAGGAGGTGATCGACCTGGCCAAGGCCCAGAGCGCGAGGACCGGCCGCACCATCGGCATCTATCCCGAAACGAAACACCCCACCTATTTCCGCACCATCGGGCTGCCCCTGGAGCCGCCGCTGCTGGCCGTGCTCGACAGGAACGGCTGGAACCACCGGGACGCGCCGGTGTTCGTGCAGTCCTTCGAGGTTGGCAACCTGCAGGCGATCCGCCAGCACAGCAGCGTTCGCCTGGTGCAGCTGGTCGCGCCGTCCGGGCGGCCGTATGACTCTGTTGCGCAGGGCAATGCCAATACACGCAGCTATGCCGACCTGATCACGCCTGCAGGCCTGCGGGAGGTGGCACGCTACGCCAATGCGATCGGGCCCTTCAAGACCCTGGTGGTGCCGGTCAAGGACGGGTTGCCCGGGGAGCCCACATCCCTGGTGGCGATGGCTCGGGCCGAGGGCCTGGCCGTGCACATCTGGACCTTGCGGCCGGAGAATGTGTTTCTGCCCCAGGGACTGAGGAAAGCGCCAGCCAGTGACCCCACGGTACGCGGCGACAGCATGGCCGAAATCATTGCCTATCTGCGGGCCGGCATCGACGGCTTCTTCACGGACGATCCGGCTGTCGGCCGCGCAGCTGTCAGGGCGCTCACGCCAGCAGGCACCGCACCATCGAGGTAACCGACGCGGCGTATGCCGCTGTGACGGCGCACATCCCCCGGCCCCCTCTGGTGACAGGCTGCCGATTCGCAGCCGTTGCGCGCCCTTCCTCCTGCCGCTTGCGCTTGAACCTGCCGAGCGCCAGAGGGAATGTGCGCAGCCTGGTCAATCCTTGCCAGGGCGCCCTGTCTTGATGGCAGGCACCGCGTGCAGCGCGGCCAGCAGCCCGGCATCAGGCATGGCCACCAGCGCCTTGATTCCGGCGCGCAACAGCTCGCTCTTTTTCGACGGCGTGCCGAGACTCCCTGCCCTGAGCTTGAGCGCCTCCAGCACCTGGTATTCATCCTTGGGGATGGTGAACCCGTCTCGGATCATCTTGACCCGCTTGGCCTTGGGTTCCCCGGTGGCGGCCTTCGGCGAAGGTGTTGGGGCCACCGGTTGCGATCGCGTCTTGGCCCGTTTCGCCACGGGCTTGGACTCGGGCGCCACTGCGGGCTTCGTTTCGGGCGCTGCTGCGGGCTTCGAGGCACGCTTGGTGCGGCCTGCAGCCGGGATCGGATTTGCTTTTTTGGCTGTCGCCATGGGATTACCTTTCAGAAAACGAGGCAAACAGTTTATCTCGTTTTTT
>JBIKTP010000289.1:0-4406 GCA_044348035.1 Burkholderiaceae bacterium | reverse complement strand
GGAAATTCTATAGACCAGTCGGTCTAGCGTCAACCAGCGCGTGCCGGGCTTGTATGCGCATGGGCGAGGCTGCCGGGTGCACCCTGTCCTGTATTGAATATGCGGCAGCCAGACCCAGCTACCACACAACCAGCCTGTCCGGATGTCCCTGCCCTTTCTCCTCTTCCTGATCGCGTGCCTGATGCTGGTGTCGGCCTGGCTGCTGCAACCCTGGTGGACGCGCCGGCGGCGCGAGCGCCTGCGCGAAACCCCGTTCCCGGCCTCCTGGCGGCGCATCCTGCAGCACCGCGTGCCGCTGCTGCAGCGCCTGCCCCCCGACCTGCGGATGCAGCTCAAGCGCCACATCCAGGTGTTCCTGGCCGAAAAACCATTCATCGGTTGTGGCGGCCTCGCCATCGACGACGACATCCGGGTCACCGTCGCTGCACAGGCCTGCCTGCCCCTGCTGAACCGCCCGGACGCCTGCTACCCCGACCTGCGGCAGATCCTGGTCTATCCGGGTCCATTCGTCGTCGACCGCAGCCATACCGACAGCATCGGTGTCCTGCAGAACATGCGCCAGGTGCTGGCAGGCGAATCCTGGTCGCAGGGGCAGGTGATCCTGTCATGGCAGGACGTCGTGGCCGATGCAGCCCATCCCGAGGCCGGTCGCAATGTGGTCATCCATGAATTCGCGCACCAGCTGGACCAGGAAACCGGCGCCGCGAACGGTGCGCCGGATCTGGGTTCGGCCGAGGCCTACGCGCGCTGGAGCCGCGTTCTGGGGGCCGAATACGAACTGTTGCAGCAACGTGCCGAACAAGGCCTCGGAGGGCTGCTGGACACCTATGGCGCGAGCAGCCCTGCGGAGTTCTTCGCGGTCGTGTCGGAAGCATTCTTCCTGCAGCCACAGCCCCTGGCCCGGGACCACCCCACCCTGTTCGACGAGCTGCGACGCTTCTACGGCGTCGACCCCCTGGCCTGGTGAGCTGCCAGGGCCCCCCTAGCGCCCGCCCAGGCCCATGGAACGGGTGATGACTTCCTTCATGATCTCATTGGTACCGCCATAGATGCGCTGTACCCGGGCATCGGCATAGGCACGCGCGATCGGGTACTCCCACATGAAGCCGTACCCGCCAAACAATTGCAGGCATTCGTCCATCACCTTGCACTGCAGTTCGCTGCACGACAGCTTGGCCATGCTGGCGGTCGCGGTGTCCAGACTGCCCTGCACCACCAGCTCGACGCACTTGTCGACAAACACGCGTGCCACCTGCACTTCGGTCTGCAATTGCGCCAGCGTGAAACGGGTGTTCTGGAAAGCGCCGACGGTGGTGCCGAACAGCTTGCGCTCCTTCACGTAGGCCACCGTGCGGTCGATCGCGGCCTGGGACGCGGCCACCGCGCCAATGGCGATCTGCAGCCGCTCCCAGGGAAGTTCCTGCATCAGGCACACAAAGCCCCTGCCCTCCAGGGCCGCCCCGCCCAGCAGGTTGTCGGCCGGCACCCGGACCTGGTCGAAGAACAGCTCGGAAGTGTCCTGTGCCTTCAGGCCCAGTTTCTTGAGGCGCTTGCCCTTCTCGAAACCGGGCATGCCCCGCTCGACCAGCAGCAGGCTGATGCCCTTGGCACCGGCCGACGGGTCGGTCTTGGCGACCACGATCACCAGATCGGAGTGCCAGCCATTGGTGATGAAGGTCTTGCTGCCGTTGAGCAGGTAACTGCCATCGGGCTGCAGGATCGCCGTGGTCTGGATGCCCTGCAGGTCCGAACCGGCTGCCGGCTCGCTCATCGCAATGGCCCCGATCATCTCGCCGCGTGCCATCGGCGGCAGGTACCGCAGTTTCTGCGCCTGCGTGCCATACCGCTCGATATAGGGGGCCACGATGTTGTTGTGCAGGCTGAACCCGACACCGGTGTGGCCGGCCTCGGCGGTCACCTCCATCTCGACCACGGCGTAGAGCCGGTCGGCACCGGCGCCACCGTAGGCCTCGGGCATGGTGGTACACAGGAATCCGTGGGTGCCGGCCTTGCGCCAGACCTCCCGGTCGACATAGCCCTGCTCCTCCCAGGCCTCGTGGAAGGGAGCGATCTCGCGCTCGCAAAAGCGCTGGTAGCTGTCGCGAAAGGCGTGATGGTCGGGTGTGAAAAGACTGCGTTCGATCATTGGATGAATATACTCCCGGCGAACTCCCAGGAGACAGTCCATGACCGAGGCATTCGTGTACGACGCCATCCGCACTCCGCGCGGCAAGGGCAAGAAAGACGGCAGCCTGTACGAGGTGAAGCCGGTGAACCTGCTGGCCGGCGTGTTGACCGAGCTGCAGCGGCGCAATGATTTCGATACCGGTCAGGTCGATGATGTCGTGATGGGCGTGGTGTCGCCCATCGGCGAACAGGGGTCGGTGATCGCGAAGGTCGCCGCACTGAAGGCCGGCTGGGACTACCGATGCGCCGGCGTGCAGCTCAACCGCTTCTGCGCCTCCGGCCTGGAGGCCGTGAACATGGCCGCCCAGAAGGTGCGTTCCGGCTGGGAGGACCTGGTCGTGGCGGGCGGTGTGGAGAGCATGAGCCGGGTGCCCATCGGCTCGGACGGCGGTGCCTGGGCCCAGGACCCGGAGACCAACAGCGCCACCGCCTTCGTGCCGCAGGGCATCGGCGCCGACCTGATCGCCACGCTGGCCGGCTTCAAGCGCGACGATGTGGATGCCTACGCGCTGGAAAGCCAGCGGCGCGCCGCACGGGCGCGTGACGCGGGCCACTTCCAGCGCTCGGTGGTTCCCGTGAAGGACTTCCTCGACCAGATCCTGCTGGACCACGACGAGTTCATCAAGCCACACACCACCCTGCAGGGCCTGGCCGCACTCAAGCCTGCCTTCGAGTCCATGGGCGCCATGGGTTTCGACCAGGTCGCGTTGATGCGTTACCCGCAGGTCGAACGCATTCACCATGTGCACCACGCGGGCAACTCGTCGGGCATCGTCGATGGCGCGGCCGCCATCCTGATCGGCTCCGAGGCCGCCGGCCGGACCCACGGCTTCACGCCGCGCGCGCGCATCGTTGCCGCCGCCCTGAGCGGCGCCGACCCGACCATCATGCTGACCGGTCCGATGCCGGCGGCCCGCAAGGCGCTGGCCAAGGCCGGGATGCGCATCGACCAGATCGACCTGTTCGAGGTCAACGAGGCGTTTGCCGCCGTCCCCATGCGTTTCATGCAGGAGATGGAGGTGCCGCACGACAAGGTCAACGTGAATGGCGGCGCCATCGCCATGGGCCATCCGCTGGGCGCCACCGGCGCAATGATCCTGAACACCCTGATCGACGAACTGCACCGGCGCCAGCTGCGCTACGGCATGGCCACGCTGTGTGTCGGCGGCGGCATGGGCATCGCAACCATCGTCGAGCGCATCTGATGAAAACCATCCAGTACCACCTCGAGGCCGGCATCGCCACCATCACCTTCGACGAGCCGGGCTCGCCGGTCAACACCATGTGCCGCGACTGGCAGTCGGACCTCAGCGCCGTCACCGCACAGGTGCTGCAGGACAGGGACGCCATCCGGGGCATCATCCTGGCCTCGGCCAAGAGCACCTTCTTCGCCGGCGCCGACCTCAAGGCCACGATGCGGCTGACGGCGGCCGATGCGCCGGCAGTCTTTCGCGAGATCGAGCAGACCAAGAAGAACTTCCGCACGCTCGAGACGCTGGGCAAGCCGGTGGTCAGCTGCATCAATGGCACAGCCCTCGGCGGCGGCTGGGAAGTGGCACTGGTCGGGCACTGCCGCATCGCAGTGGACGACCGCAAGATCCAGCTCGGCCTGCCCGAAGTCACCCTGGGCCTGATCCCCGGCGCCAGCGGCATCACCAAGATGACCCGACTGCTGGGCCTGATGGGCGCGCAGCCCTACATCCTGGAGAGCCGGCTGTTCACGCCGCGCGAGGGCCTGCAGGCAGGTCTGGTGCACGAACTCGTTCCCGACAGGGCGTCGCTGCGCACAGCGGCCCTTGCCTGGATTGCCGCGCACCCGCAGGCGCAACACCCCTGGGACGAAAAGGGCTATCGCATGCCTGGCGGCAGCGTATCGAACCCGCAGATCGCGCAAGCCCTGGCGGTGGCGCCCGCCATGATCAGGAAGAACTCGCGCGGCCTGTATCCGGCGCCCGAATATGCGCTGGCGGCCATGGTCGAAGGCGCCCAGGTGGACGTCGATACCGCGCTGCGCATCGAGTCGCGCTACTTGGCCAAACTCATCGTGAGCCCGGTAGCACGCAACATGGTGAACACCTTTTTCTTCAACATGAACGCGATCAAGTCCGGGCAGTCGCGCCCGCAGGGCGTGGCGCGTTTCACGCCGGCCCGCGTCGGTGTGCTGGGTGCTGGCATGATGGGCGCCGGCATTGCCTAGGCCCAGGCCAGCCGCGGGATTG
>JBIKTP010000288.1:0-4413 GCA_044348035.1 Burkholderiaceae bacterium | reverse complement strand
CGCACCGGTTTTGGCCGGGTGTTTCGCGGTCGGTCCGCAATGGCCCAGCCCGGGGAGCCGCCGCGCGATGCGCCGGTGGGCCGCCAGCGCCTGCCGGACATCGAGGACGTGGAAGCCAAACCCCCACGGGAGTGAACCTGCCGATGTCTGCCTCCAACGATGTTCCAGAGGGCTTCCGCCCGGCGAAGATTCCCGGTGAATTCCTGCAGCTTGCGGGGCCGCTGTACGGCCGATGGACGCCGCAGTCCGTAGCCCTCGGTTTCCGGGTCGAAGCGCGGCACACCAACCCCTTGGGCATCTGCCATGGCGGCATGCTGGCCACGCTGTGCGACATGCTGGTGCCGCTGGCCAACATCTACCGGCCGGGTGGCGTGCGGCAGTTCCTGCCCACGATCAGCCTGAACATCGACTACATGGGGCCAGCCCGACTGGGCGCCTGGGTCCAGGGGGAAGCCCAGGTGCTCAAGACCACCCGCAACATGCTGTTCGGCCAGGGGCTGGTGACAGCCGATGGCCAGCCAGCGCTGCGGTTCAATGGCGTCTTCAAGCTGGGGCAGGCGCTCGACTGGGACAATCCGGACGACCCCTGGGGCCTGCGCTGACGCTGCGCCGGTGGGCTGGTGAGCCGCGCCGGCGATGGGTCCGGTGGGCGGGGACCGCACGGGGGGCATCCGCTACCATTCGACCATGAACACTGCCACCCTCGCGGCCAGCAGCCGTCCGGTCCCGTTGCGCCAGGACGCATCGATCATCGGGCTGGTGGGCCTGGCCCATGCCAGTTCCCATTTTTCGCACCTGCTGCTGCCCCTGATGTTCCCGGTCTTCATGAAGGAGTTCGGACTGAGCTACTCCGAACTCGGATTGCTCATGACGACGTTCTTCGTGGTGTCCGGGCTCGGACAGGCCAGCGGCGGCTTCCTGGTGGACCGCATGGGCGCGCGCCCGGTGCTGTTTGCATCGCTGGCCACGATTGCCGTGGCGTGTGTGCTCGCCTCTTTCGCCAACGGTTACCCGATGCTGATGCTGGTGGCGGTGCTCGCCGGTCTGGGCAATTCGCCTTTCCACCCGGTCGACTTCACGATCATGAACCAGCGGGTGTCCCAGGCCCGCCTGGGTTACGCCTTCAGCGCCCATGGTCTGACCGGCAACCTGGGCTGGGCGGCAGCACCCCTGTTCTTTGCCACGCTGAGCAGCCTGTACGACTGGCGTTTCGCCTACCTGGCAGCGGCGGCGCTCTACCTGGGCATCCTGCTGCTGGCCGTCGCCAACCGGGACAAGCTCAGCACCACGGTGACGGTGCGCGCAGCCCACCAGCAGCAGGAGCATGACCTGGCTTTCATGAAACTGCCGGTGGTGTGGTGGTGCTTCGGGTTCTTTTTGCTGTCGACCATGACCCTCGCCGTGGTGCAGAGCTTTTCGGTGTCCCTGCTCAAGGCCATGCACGGCGTGAGCTTCGAAGCAGCAACGATGACGCTCACCGCCTACAGCCTCTCCGGTGCCCTGGGCATGCTGGTTGGCGGCGTGGTGGCGGCCCGCATGCCCAGCAGCGACAAGGTGGTGGCCAGTTGCATGGCAGTGGCGGCGGTGTTGCTGGCGTTGTGCGGCACTGGTCTTTTCGGCGGCACGGGCACGATGGTCGTTCTGGCAGCGACCGGCTTTGCCATCGGCATCGGCGGGCCCTCGCGCGACATGATGATCAAGAAGGCCACGCCCAAGGGTGCCACCGGCCGCGTGTACGGCATGGTGTATTCCGGGCTGGATGTCGGTTTCGCCATCGCGCCGGTTCTTTTTGGCGCGCTGATGGACCGTGGCCTCTATGGCGCCACGTTCTTTGGCGCGGCGTTGATCCTGTTGCTGAGCGTGGGGGCAGCACTGGGCGTTGGACAAAGGACAAGAACATGACGACAACCCGCATCGGCGGCCATCTGCTGGTCGAATGCCTGGTGGCCCAGGGGGTGACCCATGCCTTCGGTGTGCCGGGCGAGAGTTACCTGGCCGTGCTGGATGGCTTCCATGCGCACGCGGACAGCATTCGTTTCGTGATCAACCGCCAGGAAGGCGGAGCAGCCTTCATGGCGGACGCCCATGCCCGCCTGACCGGGCGCCCCGGCGTGTGTTTCGTGACCCGCGGCCCGGGTGCGACCAACGCGTCCATCGGCATCCACACCGCCTTCCAGGATTCAACGCCCATGGTGCTGTTCGTGGGCGACGTGGCCAGCGACACGCGCGACCGAGAGGCCTTCCAGGAAGTGGACTATGGCAGCTTCTTCGGGCCAAGCACCAAAGGCATGGCCAAGCGGGTCGAGCGCATCGACGATGTGGCGCGCATCCCCGAGTATGTGGCACGGGCCTTTGCCACGGCCATGAATGGCCGCCCGGGTCCGGTGGTGCTGGTGCTGCCGGAGGACATGCTTGCGGCGCCGGTGCGCCCGCATGCGGTCACCGGCGTGGTGCCCCAGGCGCTGCCCCGGGTCGAGGCGGTGCAGGCCTGGAGCGATCCTGGTTCCCTGCGGACCTTGCGCACCATGCTGCTGGCGTCCGAGCGCCCGCTGGTGATTGCCGGCGGCGGCGGCTGGACGGTGCAGGCCGCGCAGGCGCTGCAGCGGTTCGCAGAAAACTGGAGGCTGCCGGTGGGCAACGCCTTCCGGTTCCAGGACACGTTCGACAACCACCACCCGCTGTATGCCGGCGATGTCGGCATCGGCATCAACCCGGCGCTGGCGCGACGCATCCAGTCCAGCGACCTGATCCTGGCCATCGGTCCGCGCCTGGGCGAGATGACCACCGGCGGGTACACGCTGCTGCAGGCTCCGCGACCGGCGCAGAAACTGGTGCATGTCCATGCCAGCGCCGAGGAGCTCAACCGTGTCTACCAGGCAGACCTCGCGATCAATGCCACCATGAATGCGGCCGCGCGGTCGCTGGAGGTGTTGACCGCGCCCCCCATCGTGCCCTGGGAGGACTGGTCGCTGGCGTGCCATGCCGACTATCTGGCGAACCTGCAGCCGCAGGCACTCCCCGGTGACATCGACATGCCGGCCATCGTGGCGTCCTTGCAGAAGCATCTGCCTGCCGATGCAGTGCTGACGAATGGTGCCGGCAATTTCGCCAGCTGGGTGCACCGGTTCTTTCGCCACCACGGCCTTGCCAAGGGCCACAAGACGCAGCTGGCCCCGACTGCGGGCACCATGGGCTACGGGGTGCCTGCAGGTATCGCGGCCGCCATCACCACCGGGCGGGTGGCCTTCACCATCGCCGGGGATGGCGACTTCCTGATGAACGGTCAGGAATTGGCCACCGCCACCCAGTACGGCGCAAAAAGCATCATCGTGCTGCTGAACAACGGCATGTTTGGCACCATCCGCATGCACCAGGAACGCGAGTATCCGCAGCGCAGGGCCGGTACCGAATTGCGCAATCCGGATTTCGCAGCGCTGGCCCGGGCCTATGGGTATGCCGGGGTCAGGATCACGCGGACCGACGCGTTCGAGCCCGAATTGCTCGCCGCTCTGGCGCGGTCTGAGGGTACCCTGATCGAAGTGGTGCTGGACCCTGAAGTGATCACCACCCGGGGCACCTTGTCCGCGATCACGCAGTCGGCGTTGCAGCGACGGGCCTGACGCGCGTGGGGCGTCTGCATGCACGCGAGCGGGCGTGCAGGGCAAAAAAAAGCCGACTCGCGTCGGCTTTTTTGCCCGCGAAGGGGTTTACTTCAGATGCTTGCCGATCAGGCCGGCCATCTCGAACATCGAGACCTGCACCTTGCCGAACACTTCCTTGAGCTTGGCGTCGGCATTGATCATGCGCTTGTTGACGGCGTCCTGGAGCTTGTTCTTCTTGATGTAGGTCCACAGCTTGCTGACCACCTCGGTGCGTGGCAGCGGGCTGTTGCCCACCACGGCGGCCAGAGCGGCGCTGGGGGTCAAGGCCTTCATGAAGGCGGCGTTGACAGCACGCTTCTTGGCGGGGGCCTTCTTGCCAGGAGCCGCCTTCTTGCCAGGAGCGGCCTTTTTCGCGGGAGCAGCCGCCTTCTTGGCGGGCGCAGCGGCTTTCTTCGCAGGGGCAGCCTTCTTGGCTGCTACCTTGGTTGCCGGAGCTGCTTTCTTTGCGGGTGCAGCTTTCTTGGCGGGAGCCTTTTTGGCCGGGGCTTTTTTTGCAGTTGCCATGATTGAATTGTCCTTCTGGAAGTTGATTAATCACCCGTGAAGAACTGCTTCTCCACTGGCAGTGGGGATGCTACTGGAGAAAAATCCTGTCTCCAAGCGAAAACTGCGGTTTTTCGCTCTCGGATGTTGTTTTTTTCGTGGGCTGTGCGGGGTGTTTTCGCTGGGGACCCGGTTTCGCGTCCGCCACCCCGGCGCGCGGCGCTGTTCAGACACGTCTGGATTCGCAGCAGGATGCGGGGTTAACATG
>JBIKTP010000287.1:0-4415 GCA_044348035.1 Burkholderiaceae bacterium | reverse complement strand
TGGTTGATTGATGCCATCTCATGGTGCGCCGCCGCCCTGCTGCGGTGCAGAAATCCACTCCAACGGTGGAGTAACATCAATTCCCTTCAAACCATGTTGGTTTCACCCCCCAGGAGAACTCCGTGAGAACACTTTTTGCCCGTTCGGCCGCTGCACTGGCCGTTGCCGCAGCATTTGCCCTGCCCGTCCACCTGCAGGCGGCCACGCCCAAGGACACCCTGGTGGTGACATGGGCCATCGACGACATCATCACGATGGACCCGGCTGAAGCCTTCGAGATTTCCGCCGGCGAGATCATGGGCAACGCGTACGACCGCCTGCTGCGCTACGACGTGAACGACCCCAGCAAGCTGGTACCGGACATCGCACAGTCCTGGACCGTGTCCCCCGACGACAAGACCTACACCTTCAAGATCAAGCCGGGCCTGAAGTTCGCGTCCGGCAACCCGCTCACCGCCGAGGACGTGGCCTACTCGCTGCACCGCGCCGTGATGCTGGACAAGACCCCCGCCTTCATCCTGACCCAGTTCGGCTTCACCAAGGACAACGTGCAGGCCAAGGTGCGCGTGGTGGACCCGCTCACCGTCGTGCTGCTGATCGACAAGCCGTTTGCACCCACCTTCGTGCTGAACTGCCTGACGGCCAACATCGCCTCCATCGTCGACAAGAAACTGCTGCAGGCCAACGAGAAGAACAACGACTGGGGTTACGGCTGGCTCAAGACCAATTACGCCGGATCCGGCCCGATGAAACTGCGTGAATGGCGCGCCAACGAGATCGTTGCGCTCGAGCGCAACGACAATTACTGGGGCGCCAAGTCCAAGGTCAACCGGGTGATCTACCGCCACGTCAAGGAAGCCGCCACCCAGCGCCTGATGCTGGAGAAGGGCGACTCCGACATCGCGCGCAACCTCACCCCCACCGACCTGACCGCACTGGCCAGCAACAAGGACATCAAGACCACCGCCACGCCCAAGGGCACGGTGTTCTACATCAGCCTGAACCAGAAGAACCCCAACCTGGCCAAGCCCGAAGTGCGTGAAGCCCTCAAGTGGCTGATGGACTACAACGCAATCGGCAACACGCTGATCAAGAACATCGGCGTGGTACACCAGAACTTCCTGCCGGTGGGCCTGCTAGGTGCCAGCACCGAGAACCCCTACAAGCTGGATGTGGACAAGGCCAAGGCGCTGCTCAAGAAGGCCGGCCTGGAGAACGGCTTCAAGGTCACTATCGACATGCGCACCACGCAGCCGGTACAGGGCATCACCGAGGCCTTCCAGCAGACGGCCAAGCGCGCCGGCATCAACATCGAGATCCTGCCGGGCGACGGCCGCCAGACGCTGACCAAGTACCGTGCCCGCCAGCACGACATGTACATCGGCCAGTGGGGCGCCGACTACTGGGATCCGCACACCAATGCCGACACCTTCGCGCGCAACCCCGACAACTCCGACAACGCAAAATCCAAGCCGCTGGCCTGGCGCAATGCCTGGGACATTCCCGAACTGACCAGGCAGGCCGATGCCGCCGCGCTGGAGCGCGACGGCAAGAAGCGCAAGGCCATGTACGAGGCCATGCAGGCCGAGTTCCGCAAGAACAGCCCCTTCATCATGATCTACCAGCAGACCGAGGTGGCCGCGTACCGCAGCAACCTGCAGGGTCTGAAGATCGGGCCGACTTCGGACGCCACCTACATGTTCAAGGTCTCCAAATAAACCCGCTGTTGCGGTAGTCGCGCCTTGCACACCGAGAGCCAATCGTCCGGCGGACATAGCGCCGGCTTGCGCGTCCGCAAGGCGCTGACATCTGCGGGCAGCTTCCTGATGGTCATCCTGCTGACCTATCTGGGGCTGCTCGCCGTCACCTTCTTCATCGGGCGGGTGATGCCGATCGACCCGGTCCTGGCCATCGTCGGCGACCGTGCGCCCGAACACGTCGTGCAACGGGTGCGCGAGGAGCTCGGCCTCAACAAGCCGCTCTACGAACAGTTCTATATCTACCTGCAAAAGGCGGTGCAGGGCGATTTCGGCAATTCCGTGCTGACCTCCAACCCGGTGATGCAGGACATCCGCAAGACCTTCCCCGCCACCATCGAACTGGCCACCCTGGGCATCGTGATCGGTGCCGGGCTGGGTGTGCCGCTGGGGGTCTGGGCCGCCGTGCGCCGGGGTGGCCTGGTCGACCAGGTGGTGCGGGTGATGGGCCTGATCGGTTACTCCGTGCCCATCTTCTGGCTCGGCCTGATGGGCCTCGTGCTGTTCTACGCCAAGCTGGACTGGGTCGGCGGCCCGGGCCGCATCGACGTGAGCTTCGAATACAGCTTCACGCCCGAGACCGGCTTCCTGCTGTACGACACCGCGCGCCAGGGCCAGTGGGACGCCTTCTGGAACGTGTTGTCCCACCTGATCCTGCCCGCGTCGCTGCTGGGCTATTTTTCGCTGGCCTACATCAGCCGAATGACACGCTCCTTCATGCTCAACGAGCTGGCCCAGGAATACGTGGTCGCCGCCCGGGCCAAGGGGCTGTCCGAGACCCGCATCATCTGGCGCCACGCACTGCGCAACGCGATGGTGCCGCTGGTCACGGTGATCGCGCTGTCCTATGCCGGGCTGCTGGAGGGCTCGGTGCTCACCGAGACCGTGTTTGCCTGGCCGGGCCTGGGCCTGTACATCACCAACTCGCTGCAGAACGCCGACATGAACGCGGTGCTGGGCGGCACCATCGTCGTGGGCTCGATCTTCATCGGCCTGAACCTGTTGTCCGACCTGCTCTACCGGCTGCTCGACCCGCGGACGAAATCACGATGAGCACGCTGCCCAAGACCAGCCTGCATGACTGGCTCATGTCGGACCGGCCGCAGTCGCGCCGGCAGGCCTCGCTGGGCCGGGCGTATGGCGCCTGGCGCATCTTCGGGCGCAACCGGCTCGCCATGCTCGGGCTGGGCATCGTGCTGGCGCTGATCGTCGTGGCCGTTCTGGCCGACGTGATCGCACCCTATTCGCCCTACATCGGCGACCTCGAAACCACCCGCCTGCTGCCGCCGTCCGCGCAGCACTGGTTCGGCACCGACGACCAGGGCCGCGACATCCTGTCGCGCGTGATCCACGGCTCGCGCATCACGCTGTATGTGGTGGTGCTGGTGGCCATCCTTGCCGCACCCATCGGCCTGGTCGTGGGCACCGTGGCGGGTTATGCCGGCGGCTGGCTCGATGCCGTGCTGATGCGCATCACCGACATCTTCCTGGCCTTTCCGCGCCTGATCCTGGCGCTGGCCTTCGTCGCGGCGCTGGGGCCGGGCATCGAGAACGCGGTGATCGCGATCGCCATCACCTCCTGGCCGCCGTATGCCCGCATCGCGCGCGCCGAAACCCTCACCATCCGCCAGGCCGACTACATCGCGGCGGTGCAGTTGATCGGCGCCTCGCCCTGGCGCATCGTGCTGCGCCACATCATGCCGCTGTGCGTGTCCTCGGTGATCGTGCGCGTGACGCTCGACATGGCCGGCATCATCCTGACGGCGGCCGGCCTGGGCTTCCTGGGCCTGGGCGCGCAGCCGCCCGTGCCCGAATGGGGCGCGCTGATCGCCAACGGCCGCCTGTATGTGCTGGACCAATGGTGGGTGGCCGCCGCACCTGGCGCCGCGATCTTCCTGGTCAGCCTCGCATTCAACCTGCTCGGTGACGGCCTGCGCGACGCACTCGACCCCAAAGGCGTAAAGTGATCCCCCCCCTGAGTCGCTTCGCGCCTTCCCCCCTGAGGGGGGACGAGACCAGCGGCCTGGCAAAGCCAGTTCCGCGGTCTCCTGGGGCATGTTGTGGTGTTGACGACGCGGGGTTGGTGGCTGCCGCTGGCGGAGGTTTGCCGTCATGAGCGCTCCACAAAACACCAAGCCGGCTCTGGTCGTCGAGGACCTGCGGGTCTCGTTCCCAAACCGTGATGGCGGGCGGACCGAGGCGGTGCGCGGGGTGTCGTTCACGCTGGGGCGCGAGCGGCTGGGCATCGTGGGCGAGTCGGGCTCGGGCAAGTCGCAGACGGGCCGTGCGATCCTGGGGCTGACGGCGCCCGAGGGGCTGGTCACCGCCAAGCGGCTGGAATTCCATGGCACGGACCTGCTGCGCTGCAGCCCGAAACAGCGCCGCGAGATGCGCGGCGGTCGCATCGCGATGGTGCTGCAGGACCCGAAGTTCTCGCTCAACCCGGTCATGACCATCGGCGACCAGATCGTCGAGACCCTGCAGGCCCATACCCGGGTCTCGCGCGCGGAGGGCCGTGCCCGGGCGCTGGCCGCGCTCGCGGCGGTGCAGATCGACCAGCCCGAACGCGTCTATGGCCTGTATCCCCACGAGGTGTCGGGCGGCATGGGCCAGCGCGCGATGATCGCGATGATGCTGATAGCCGACCCTGAACTGCTG
>JBIKTP010000286.1:0-4421 GCA_044348035.1 Burkholderiaceae bacterium | reverse complement strand
GCCATGCGGCCCGTGCCACGCACGCAGCTTCGCGGAGATCGCCTCGCGCAGCACCGGCAAGCCCGTCATCGGCGGGTATTGGTTGAGGCCCCGTGCCATGGCGTCGGCGACACCCGCCACCAGTGCCGGGTCGCAGTCGAAGTCGGGAAATCCCTGGCCCAGGTTGACAGCGCCTTTCTCCGCTGCCAGCGTGGACATGACGGTGAAGATGGTGGTCCCGACATGGGGCAGTCTGGACGCGAGTGCGGGGGTACGGGGTGTCACGGGGGATGTCTCCATGGTGCGATGGGTTCAGAGTTCGTAATCATTGACATGGCCGGTCATCGCGCGCGCGACCAGGTGGCGGTCCAGGCGGTCGCTCAGCAGTTCTGCAAACTTGAACACGAAGTTGCGCAGGTAAGCGCCGCGCTTGAAGGCGACGCGGGCGACGTTCTGGCCAAACAGGTACCCGGCTGGCCGCACTGCCAGGCCGCTCCTGCCCTCGTCGGCGGCGATTTCCCGCACGGCCATCTCGGCCACGATGCCCACGCCCATGCCCAGCTTGACATAGGTGGTGATCACATCGGAATCGATGGCTTCGAGTGCGATGCGCGGATGCAGGTGGCGGGTGGTGAAGGCGTGGTCGATCTTGGTGCGGCCGGTGAAGGACGGGTGGTAGGTGATCAGCGGTTCGGTGGCGAGATCCTCGAGTGTCACGCGCTCCTTGGCGCACAGCGGGTGGTCTGTCGGCAGCACGAGCATGTGCTGCCATTCGTAGCAGGGAAGGGTGACCAGTTCGCTGTAGTGGGCCAGCGATTCGGTGGCCACGCCCACTTCGGCGGTTTCGTTGATCAGCATCTGCGCGACCTGGTCCGGAGCGCCCTGGTGCAGGCTGACATTGACCTTCGGGTAGGCGGCACGCAGACGCGACACCGGGCCGGGCAGTACGTAGCGGGCCTGGGTGTGCGTCGTGGCGATCGACAGCGTGCCGCTGTCCTGTGCGCTGTATTCGTCGCCGATGCGGCGCAGGTTGCCCACCTCGCGCATGATCAGCTCGATGCTGCGCAGCACATGCTCGCCCGGTTCGGTGACCCGCTTGAGCCGCTTGCCATGGCGCGCAAAGATCTCGATGCCGAGTTCTTCTTCCAGCTCGATGATCGCCTTGGAGACGCCGGGTTGGGAGGTATGCAGCGATTTGGCCGCTTCTGTCAGGTTCAGGTTGCGCCGCACGGCCTCCTGGACGAAACGAAACTGGTGCAGATTCATATCGAATGCCAGCTAATGATCATGTTCATTATGCCCTTTGTGGCTAATTGCAATGCCGCCATGCGCAGCGCGATGGCTTCTATCGGGCGGCTCCACAGCGGGTCGCGCGATCCATGCGCAAACAGCACCACCGCCTGACGGTCGGCATTTATCGTCGCAGCACCAGCCAGCCAAACGCAGACAGGGACAGCAGCGAGTACAGCAGGCCCGGCGCCGCCGACGTCAGCCACGGCCACCAGTTTCGCAAGTTGCCGAAATATCCGAACAGGTCGTTGAGCAGGAAGAAGCTGATGCCCGTCATGACCCCGATGAACACATAGGTGGAAATGCCACGGGTGCGGAAGTGCAGGTAGGCGAAGGGCAGGGCCAGCACCACCATCACCAGGCAGCTCAGCGGGTAGAACACCTTGCGCCAGAATTCGATCTCGTAGCGCTGGGACGACTGCCCGTTCGCATCGAGATGCCGCATGAACTGGAACAGGTCGATGATCGGCATCCGCTCGGGGCGCAGCAATGCCACGGACACCATTTCAGCCGACAGGGTCGTGGGCCAGCGGAACTCGGCCAGTTGCTCGCGCTGCACCCGCGCCCCGGTGCCCGCCTGCTGCACGAACTCGGTCCGCGACACATCGTACAGCAGCCATGCGTCATCGGCGCCGAAACGGCCGGCCTTGGCCTCGTTGATCGACACCAGGCGGCCCTGGTTGTCGAACTCGATCACCCGCACCCGGCGCATGCCGCCATCGGCGTCCAGCACGCCGACATTGACCGCGTAGGAACTGTAGTTCTGTTTCTCGCGCAGCCACGCGCCAGTCTGTCCGATGGTGACTTCACCGGAGTACTTGGCGCGCAGGAACTGCCCGGCGCGGTCGGCAACCGGTGCGACGAAGTCGCCGACGGCAAAAGTCAGCAGCGTGAAGCCGAGTCCCAGCCCGAGCATGATGCGCAGGGCCCGCCCCGGGCTCAGCCCGCTGGTGCGCAGCACCGTGAACTCGGAGCTTTGTGCCAGCCGTGCCATGACGAAGACCGAGCCGATCAGCACCGTGATCGGAATGAGGTCGTAGAGGTTGCTGACAGACAGCGTGGCCACGTAGGCCACCGCATGACGCACCTGATAACCCTCGGGGTTCGCGGGGTCGACCCAGCGCAGCTCGGCGACAAGATCGATGAAGACGAACAGTGCCAGGAAGGCCAGCGTGACGAACCCCACCGAGCGCAGCACCTCGCCCTGAACCATGCGGCGGACGGTTTTCATGCCGGGTTCCTCGGGGGTCCGGACCGGCGGCGCAGCCGCAGGCTGCTGGCCAGCGTCCAGTTCCAGTGCAGCTTGAGCAGCAGCAGGACCGCAGCGGCGAACACGCCTCCGTGCAGAAGGAGCATGAAGCCCCAGATATCGTAGGAGCCGGCCGCGATCCGGCTGGCGCCAAGGTTGACCAGGTTGTTGTAGACGACGAACGTGAACAGCGCGAAGACCAGATTCACGTTGCGTCCGACGCGCGGATTGCCGCTCGAAACCGCCAGCCCGATCAGGACGAAGTTGACCGCGGCCAGCGCGAGGCCGATGCGCCAGGAAAGCTCGCCCAGGTAGGGCGCCGTGCGACCGGCGAGCAGGGCCTGGGTCGAGAGAGTCCGGGGAGGGGCGGCGCGCTCGATCTCGCGGGCCTTCTCGTTGATCAGCACGCCGTACTCCTCGAACTCGCTGATCTTGGTGGAGGATTGGTCCGCAGCTGATTCCAGTTGCTGGCCCCTGGACAGCAGCAGGAACTGGTCGGGGCCGATGGTTTCGACCCGGCCGGCGCGGGCTGTCGTCACGGTCTGCACTCCGCGTTCCGTGGCCGCGATGAAGACTTCTCCCGCGCTTGTCCCACCCACGGAATCCTTGTCGATGAAGAACACGCGCTTGCCGCCGGCGGACTCCTGGAACTGTCCGGGCGCCACCCGATCCATGTCGCTGCGGCTCTCGAAGCGGTCGCGCAGCTGTTGTGACTGTTGCTGGGACCAGGGCAAGCCGAAAAGGGCCAGCGCGGCGATCATGACCAGGATCGGCCAGACAAAGCGCAACAACGGCCAGATGAACGCGCCCAGGCCCTGTCCGGCCGAGAACCAGATGACCATTTCGCTGTCCCGGTACATGCGCGACAGGGTGCCCACGATGGCCACGAACAGGCTCAACGTGAGGATGATCGGCGCATGCCCCAAAACCGTGTAGCCGAGCACCACCACCACCTCGGTCGGGTTGACGCTGCCACGCTGCGCCAGCTTCAGGGTGCGGATCAGCAGCATGGTCATGATGATGGTGGCGAGCACCACCACGGTGGCCCCGAAGGACCGCGCCATTTCCTTGCGGATGGAAGAATGGAATAACATCGGACAGAGAGGAAAACCCAATTATGAACTTTGAGCTCAAGCAGTTCGGTATCACGGGTGCCGCAGCTTTGCCCGGCGATGTGCTGGTGGTGCTGGTACCCAAGTCTTTCAAGGCTTCTGGCGGGGTGGTTTCGGACCTCGTCGCCGCAGCCGTCAAGGCCGGGGATTTCGAAGCCAAGAGCGGCAAGACGCTGCAGATGTACCGCCCCGCCGGCATCCAGGCGACCCGTCTGTTGCTGGTCGGTTGCGAGGACGGCACACCGCGCCATGCGCGCCAGGCTGTGGCCGGCGCTGCCGGCGCGCTCAAGGCGCCCGGCATCCGCCATGTCGCGCTGTGTTTCGCGTGGGCCGCGGGCGCCGAAGTCGTGCATGCGGCCGTTGTGGCGCTGGCGGATGCTACCTATGTCTACACCACCACCAAGTCCAAGCCCGAGGGCCGCATGGTTGAACGTGTCGAGGTGGGCGTTGCCGATGTGGCAACTGCCAAACCCGCCTTCGACCACGCGTTGGCCGTCATCCAGGGTGTCGAACTCGCCAAGGAATGGGGCAATCGCCCGGCCAACCACGCCACCCCCACCCAGCTGGCCAAGGCTGCCAGCGGCCTTGCCAAGCGGCCGCGCGTGCGCTGCGAGGTACTGGGGCCGCGTGAGGTGGCCAAGCTGGGCATGGGGGCCTTCCTCGCCGTGGCCCGTGGCTCCGAGGAAGAACTGCGCTTTGTGGTGTTGCGCTACGACGGCGGCCCCAAGGCCCAGGCCCCCACCGTGCTGGTGGGCAAGGGCATCACCTTTGACACCGGCGGCATCTCCATC
>JBIKTP010000285.1:0-4430 GCA_044348035.1 Burkholderiaceae bacterium | reverse complement strand
TCTGCACGGCAACCGCTCGGGCCAGCGCGGGCTCGACACCACGCGCCTCGTAGATGGCCACCAGTTCGGCCAGTTCCCGCTCGGGTTCGCCATCGAGCTCCGCCTGCTCCCGCGCCCGGTCGGCGGCCTCGCTGTCGGCCTGCGAACTGACCGACACGTATTCGCCCGCTGCCATCGACATGGCGCCCGCCACCAGCCCTGCCGTCCCGGCCACCAGCACCTCGGACATACCGCCGGCCGCTGCCGCAACCCCCAGGATCAGGCTGGCGGTGGACACGATCCCGTCGTTCGCACCCAGCACTGCGGCGCGCAGCCAGCCGGTGCGCGAGACAACATGGGCTTCGGTGGACTTGGCGAGGTTCTGCATGGAAAAGGGCCTGGGTTCGATACCGTGGGAAAACACCTGGCCGTTGCCGGAAACAAGGGCCGCTGGACGCAGACGGAGCTGCCGTCTTCAGGATCATGTGCGGCCACGGCCCCTTCTTCCGTGCCATGGCCCACGGAGCAGGCGCCTGCGCCCGGGTGTCCTACGGCCTGCGTATTTCAGGCCATGGCGGACAGCGTTTCAGTCTGAAGGCGGACACGATTTCAAGCTGAAGGCGGACAGCGTTTCAGACGATCGCGGACACCGTTTCAAGGTGAAGGCGGACAGCATTTCAAGCTGAAGGCGGACACCCCGGATGGGGGCTCAGGTGACCTTAACAGGCATACGCTTCCCGGTTTTTTCAACCGGAGCCGGCGATGCCAACACCAAGGGTCAACATGAGCAAACTCAGACATGCACTTCAGCTTCTTCACGAAGCCACGCTCAGCACAAGGCAAATCGGCCAGGCGCTGAACATTTCTAAAACCACCGTCTCCGAGATCGCCAGCTATGCGCGCGCCGCCGGCGTGGACTGGCCGACCGCCCAGGGCTTGACGGACGAGGAACTGCAGCGGCGGCTGTACCGCCCCGCAGTGGCTCGAAGTTCGAGCCAACTCGAACCCGACTACCACTGGATTCACCGCGAGCTCAAACGCCCCGGCGTCACGCTGCAGTTGCTGTGGGAGGAGTACCAGCAACAGCACCAGGGGGTAGCCTACAAGTACACCTCGTTCTGCGTCAAATACGCCGCCTGGGCCAAGACGCTCAAGCGCTCGATGCGCCAGACGCATGTGGCCGGCGAGAAGCTGTTTCTGGACTACGCCGGGCAGACCATGCCCATCGTGGATGCCAGCACGGGGGAGATCACCAAGGCGCAGATCTTCGTGGCGGTGCTGGGCGCCTCCAACTACACCTATGCGTGCGCCACGCGCACCCAGACGGCACAGGACTGGGTGGGCTCCATCATCGCGGCGCTGGAGTTCTACGGGGGTGTTCCGCGCTTGCTGGTGCCCGATCAGCCGCGTGCGCTGATCGCCAACCCCGACCGCTACGAGCCCGGCACCCACAGGCTGCTGCAGGAGCTTTGCGAGCATTACGCCACGGCGGTGCTGCCAGCGCGCCCGGCGCACCCGCGCGACAAACCCAAGGTCGAGAACGGCGTACTCGTCGTGGAGCGCTGGATTCTGGCGCGCCTGCGCAATCAGCGCTTCTTCAGCCTGGGCGAACTCAACCGGGCGATCGCCCAACTGTTGGTCCACCATAACGCACGGCCCTTCAAGAAGTTGCCCGGCAACCGCCTGAGCGCCTTCGAGGAGTTGGACAAACCGGCACTCAAACCCCTGCCGGCCAACCGCATGCAGGTAGCGCGCTTCAAGCGCGTACGCGTGAACATTGATTACCACGTCGAAGTCGACGACCACTACTACAGCGTGCCTCACCGCCTGGTGCGCAGCCAGCTCGATGCGCGCATCACCACCTCCACCGTGGAGGTTCTGGCCGGCGGCCAGCGCGTGGCCGCGCACGCGTACAGCGCACGCAAGGGCCATTTCACCACGCTGGCCGAACACATGCCGGCCTCGCACCGCGAGCATCTGCAGTGGAGCCCGGCCAAGCTCATCGCCTGGGGCGAACGCATCGGCGCGGCCACTGCCGCCGTGGTGCGCTGGCAGATGGAGCACCGCCCCCATCCCGAGCAGGGCTACCGATCCTGCCTGGGTCTGATGCGGCTGTCGCGCCAGTACGGCGCCCAGCGGCTGGAGGCTGCATGCGCACGGGCGCAGTCCATCCGTGCACCGTATTTCCGCAGCGTCGCCTCGATCCTGGCCAGCGGGCTCGATCGCCAGCAGATGGTGCCGGCACAGCCCGCGCAGAAGTCACTGCCGCTGCACGAGAACGTGCGCGGCCCGGACTACTACCACTGAAACCCAACCCAACCGAACAACACCCAACACGGACACTTCCCCATGCTCAATCATCAAACCCTCGACCAACTACGCGCCCTGCATCTGGATGGCATGGTGGCGGCCCTGCAAGATCAAGCCACTACAGGCGTGGCCAGCGATCTGGCGTTCGAAGATCGCCTGGCGCTGCTGGTGCAACGCGAGATCGACTGGCGCGACGGCAAGCGCCTCAAACGCCTGCTCAAGGCGGCCAGGCTCAAGTTCAGCAGCGCCTGCATCGAAGACATCGACTGGCGTGCTTCGCGCGGCCTGGATCGCAACCTCATCGCCACGCTGGCCAACGGAGATTGGCTTCGCCATGGCCACAGCGTGCTGATATCGGGTGCCACGGGCTGCGGCAAATCATGGCTGGCCTGCGCCCTGGCGCAGCAGGCCGCCCGCATGGGCTTCTCGGCCCTGTACACGCGTGCGCCCAGGCTGCTTGAGGAGTTGCGGGTGGCGCACGGTGACGGCAGCTTTGGCAAGCGTCTGGCCCAGCTCGCGCGCACCGATCTGATCGTCATCGATGACCTGGCGATTGCACCCATCACCGGACCAGAGCGAAACGATCTGCTCGAACTGCTTGACGACCGCGTGGGTACACGCGCCACGCTGATCACCAGCCAGTTGCCGGTGACCAAATGGCATACATGGCTGGAGGAGCCCACCATTGCCGACGCCATCATGGACCGCATCGTTCACCGGGCGCACAAGATAGCGCTCAAGGGTGAATCCCTGCGGTAAGCAAACAACGCGCTACGCGCAAAAATTCGTGCCCATCAACGCAACGTTGAACCCGGCTTGCCCACCGCGGCGCTCGTTCGTCGCAAGCGACGATCGCCGCCGTGGACAAGCCTGCTTCAGGGCGCACGAAACCAGGCCATTCGGCACCCGGTTACCCACCCCGGCGCTATCGCGCCGGCGTGGATAACGCGGGCTCCATGCCCCGATCCCGGTAGCCGCCTGCGCTACCATTAGCCCGGTCACTTGGGCGCCCTTCGCGGTGTCCGCGATCACGATGAAATGCTGTCCGCCTTCGCAGCGAAACGCTGTCCGCGATCAGATTGAAATCGGTGGCCGCCATCGCTGAAATACGCAGCTGGGATTGCTTTGGTGGAGTATGGGGGCCACAGATGCGGTGATGGATCTGCGTCCTGCGGCTGGCCGCAAAAGACTGAAAGCGGGTCTACAGGGATTGGAGCTGCTGGCCCGAAACCAGTCGTTTTACCGGTGCGAGTCACTTGGCATTTTGAAGCGATCGACCAGTGATGCATCAACGCCGCAGGTCGGGCTAAACCGTACGACCTACCCAGCGCTGCAAAAGATCTGGCGACCGATACATCTGAGCCGGGCGCGCCCAGTCCATGTCTTTCCGTCCGTCGTGCGTCCGGCTAAACGGCGGTCATGAGCTTGCCCGTGGGTGGAATAGCCGGGTGCATCGGGTTGAACTGCCTATTGTCAGCGGCGACGGTCCTTCACTTTGCCGCCAGCTCAGGTGTCGCCGTGCACCTTGAAGAAATCTCGTGTGACGGTCCACCACTCCTCAAATCGCTCAACCCAGTGGTTATGGGATGTGCGTTCGAACAGGTGCAGTTTGGAGTTGGGAATGGCATGGTGTACTTCGTATGCGAAGCGCGGGCCGGTGATCAGGTCCTGTTCACTGCCTGATGTCACCAGGGTGGGGCACGCAATCGAAGTGGCTCGGGTCGTCGCATCGTAGGCACAGTAGGCGTCGACGATCCGGTCGAACGCCCAAGGCTGGACGAAAGTCTGTTCGCCGGCCCTTGCACGGGCGCCGGCCTGCGCGATCTCAGGGCGGGCGTTGAAGGTCTCCGGGGTGTAGCACCAGAATGTGACCTCGCGCGCCCACAGAATCGGATCCAGCCGGCGAAGGTCCTTCCACATCAGCATGATTTCACGCAGGAAATTGTCGACCTTCAGGCTTGGCGATCCCAGCATCAAGGCCGATACCTTGCCAGGATGGCGGATGGCGAGTTCCATCGCCACCAGTGCGCCCATGCCACCGCCACCCAAGACCCGGCAGCGAGGTATCCGAAGGCTGTCAAGCAGTCCCGCAAGGTCATCCGCCATAGCCTCGATGGTGTAGGTCTCGTCCGGGGCGTCAC
>JBIKTP010000284.1:0-4433 GCA_044348035.1 Burkholderiaceae bacterium | reverse complement strand
CACCCCGACACCGGTGCCGATGCTGGGCCATGTGACCTCCAGCTACCACAGCCCCACCCTGAAGCGCTCCATTGCGATGGCGGTGGTGCGTTCGGGCCACCAGCGCATGGGCCAGAAGGTCAATGCCGCACTGGTGGATGGCCGGTACGTGGCTGCCACCGTGGTCAGCACGGTTTTCTACGATCCGGAAGGGAAATCGCTCCATGCCTGATGTTGTTCTGAACAGCCCGCTGGCCGAGGTGCTGGCGCAGGGCCCGCGCTCGCTGCAGGTCGATGGCCGCGCATGCGCGCTGGGCGAAGCCGCCTTCGTGGAGATGTTCAACCTGCGCGGCGATCCTGCCGATGCGCGCTTCGTGCAGGCGGTGTTGCAGCACACCGGCATGCACCTGCCCGTGCGCGCCAATACCGCTTCCATCGATCCGCAGCGCCAACTGCTGTGGCTGGGCCCGGACGAATGGCTGCTCAAGCTGTCTGACCGTCAAGGCGACGCGGTCGCATCGGCCCTGCGCAGCGCGCTGGCCGGCGTGCACAGCGCGGTGGTCGACGTGGGCCATGGCAGCACCACGCTCACGCTGCAGGGGCCTGGCGCGGCCGATCTGCTGGCCCGCGGCTGCCCGCTGGACCTGCACCCGCGTGCCTTCGCGGCGGGCGCCCTGGCCCAGACCCACGTCTCCAAGGTCAGCGCCACGCTGCTGTGCCTGGCGCCCGGCACCCACTACGAGCTGACGGTGCGCCGCAGCTTCGCGGACTACCTGGTCCGCTGGTTATGTGTTGCGGGTGAATGAGCACCATTCGGGCGCCCGAAGGTATCGCGGATAGCCTCTCGCTGGGCATCGACACCGGCGGCACCTTCACCGATGCGGTGCTGCTCGGTGCCGGCCGGCAGGTGCTGGCCAGTGCCAAGAGCCTGACCACCCGGTTCGATCTGGCCATCGGCATCGGTGGCGCGCTCGACCAGTTGCCGGCTGCACTGCTGGCGCAGGTCGATCTGGTGTCGCTGTCGACCACGCTCACCACCAACTCGGTGGTCGAGGGCAAGGGTTCGCCGGTGTGCGTGCTGCTGGCCGGCTACGACGCCGCGCAGATCAAGTCCAGCGGGCTGGCGGAGCTGCTGGGGTCGGAGGCCATCGTGGCGCTTGCCGGCGGCCACGACGCCGGCGGCGCGGCGCTGTTGCCGCTGGACGAGGCCGCTGCGCGCGCGGCCATCCTGCAGCATGCACCGCGGGTCTCGGCCTTTGCCATCTCGGCCAGTTTCGGCGTGCGCAACCCTGCGCATGAACTGCAGCTGCGGGCCTGGGTCGAGGAACTGTGCGACAAGCCGGTCACCTGCGGGCATGAGCTGGCGTCCAGCCTGGGCGCACCGCGCCGCGCGCTGACGGTGGCGCTCAACGCGCGCATGGTCTCGCATGTGAAGCAGCTGATCGACTCGGTGCGCGCCACGCTGGTGGCGCGCCGAATCGATGCGCCGCTGATGATCGTCAATGGCGATGGCAGCCTGATCAATGTCGAGAGCGCGCTGAGGCGGCCGGTGGGTACGGTGTTGTCCGGCCCCGCGGCCAGCGTGCTGGGGGCCTGTGCACTGAGCGGCCATGCCGACGCCATCGTGGCCGACATGGGCGGCACCACCACCGACATCGCGGTGGTGCGCGGCGGGCAGCCGGAGCTCAGCTTCGACGGCGCGATGGTGGGCCAGTGGCGCCCGATGGTCGAGGCCGTGAAGATCTATGCGATCGGACTGGGCGGCGACAGCGAGGTGCGTTTCGGCGGTGGCGAAGGCCTGGTGATCGGCCCGCGCCGGGTCGTGCCGCTGAGCCTGCTGGTGCATGAACACCCGGCGCTGCTGCAGGTGATCGAACGCCAGCAGAACGAATCACCCCATGCCAGCCAGATCCGTTTCGCGCTACGCCTGCATGCCGACGCGGCGCTGCTGGCCCGCCTGGCCGATGACGAACGGGCGGCCTGGCAGCGGCTTGCGCAGGGGCCGGTCGACCTGGAGCGCAGCAACATCGAGGAGCGCGGCCTGTCGCGCGCGCTGGCCCGGCTGGAGCGCAAGGGGTTGGCCATCTACACCGGCTTCACGCCGACCGATGCCGCGCATGTGCTGGGCTTGTCCAGCCACTGGAGCCGTGCTGCGGCCGTGGCCGGCGCGCGGGTGTGGGCGCGGCAGATGCGCCACCTCTACGGGCTGGGCACCTGGGCCCAGGGCGATGCCGAAGGCCCGGCGCGCCAGATCGTCGGCAAGGTGATCGACACCATCTGCCAGAAACTCGTCGAGGCCGGCCTCAACGATGCCGGCCAGATGAACGAAGGCAATGCCGGCAAGATGGCCGCGCTGCTGACCGGCATGGTGCTGCACGGCCAGCGCCAGGGCGGTCCGGCGCCGGTGTTCGCGCTGCGGTTTGCGCCCGAGGTGCCGCTGGTGGCCGTCGGTGCGCCGGCCGGCAGTTATTACCCACCGGTGGCGCAGGCCCTGGGCGTGCGGCTGGAACTGCCACGGCATGCCGATGTGGCGAATGCGGTGGGTGCGGTGCTGGGGCTGGTGTCGCAGCGGGTACACCTGACGGTGTCGCAGCCGGTGCGCGGCGTCTACCGGGTGTTCGCCCGCAGCGGGCCGTGCGACTTTGCCACCGTCGCCGAGGCCATTGCCCATGCCCGGGCGCTGGCCTCGGCCGAGGCGCTGGAGCACGCGCTGGCGGCGGGCGCCGCCCATGCGTCGGTGGTGCTGAGCCAGGCCGACAACCAGGTGCACAACGACATCGACGGCGACATGTTCTTCGAGGCGCGTGTCACCGCGACCGCGTCGGGGCCGCCGCGCAGGCGCGCCGTGCAGGAAGCGGGGCAGGACGGCCATGGACGCGGCACGCAGCACGCTTGAACAGGCGCTCGCGCTGCAGGGGCTGCGGGTTCTGGGTGGTTTCGTGCCCTCCGCGCAGGACGCCTTGCCCCGGTTGCCGGGCGCTGCCGCTCCCGCCGTGGTGTGGCTCATCGGACAGGTTGGCTCCGAAGTCTGGCCGGCATTCGCGGCATCGCGCTTTGCAGGCGATGGCCTGCCCGACCCGATGGATCGATGGAGCCAGTCCATCGGTGATGCGATGGCCGCAGCCGGCGAGGGGCTGGCCCTGTATCCGTCGGACGGGCCACCCTGGTGGCCGTTCCAGCAGTGGATGGCGCGCTGCCTGCCGGGCCAGACCAGCCCGCTGATGCTGCGGCTGCATCCGGAGTTCGGCCTGTGGCAGGCCTGCCGTTTCGCGCTGGCGCTGCCGCGCATCCATCCGCGGGACCTGGCCGCGCTGCAAGCCCCGCCCGCCGTCGATCTGTGCGCGGCATGCGCCGAACAACCCTGCCTGCAGGCATGCCCGGTGTCCGCGTTCGGACCCACCGGCCTGAACGTGCAAGCCTGTGCGGGCCATCTGCTGGCGCCGGCAGGGGAGGGCGCCGACTGCCTGCAGCGGGGCTGCCTGGCGCGCCGGGCCTGCCCGGTCGGAGCGCAGCACCGCTATGCGGACGCGCACGCCGCCTTTCACATGGCGGCCTTCGCCGATCGGCGACGCGGACCGATCCCGGGATAGACCGCTTCGCAACTTACCGCCCGCTGGATCGCGGGCCTCAGGGCCCGTTGACCGGCGCCGGCAGATGCTCCAGCCGGCGTACGGGCGAGAGGGTGATGATGCAGGCCTGCACGACGAAGAGGGCCAGCACGCACCAGAGGCTGGCCGACTCGGACCATTGCGAGCCGACCCACCCACCCAGCGCAGCGCCCAGTGGGCGCACGCCCAGGCTGCCCACCATGTTGATCGACGAGACACGCCCGATCAGGTGCTGCGGTGTGACGGTCTGGCGCAGCGTGATCGAGATCACCGTCCAGACCATCGGCCCGGCGCCGAACAGGAAGAACGCGGCCGCCGCCACGCTGCCCAGCGGCAGGAACTGCGTGGCGACCATGACGGCGGCCGCCAGCACCGACACCGCGGGCCCCACCACGACAGCATGCCCGAAGCGCATGTGCACCAGGACCCGGGGCGCCACCAGGGCGCCCACCACCATGCCCACGCCATAGGCGCCCAGCGTCAGGCCGATGCCGCGTGCGTCCAGCCCCAGCACCCGGGCCGCGTACGGCACATAGGTGGCCTGCAGCATGAACCAGGCCAGATTCCAGAACACCGAGGTGAGCAGCACCGGGCGCAGCAGCCGATGGTGCCAGACCATGCGCGCACCCTCCTGCAGGTCCAGCAGCGGATGCCGCCGGGGCAGGGGCGCGCGGGCCGGCTCGCGCAGCCCCCACAGAAAGCCGACCGCGACCACCGACAGCATCGCGGACAGCACGAATGCGGAGGTGGCACCGCTCCAGCCGATCAAGGCACCGGCCAGCGCCGGCCCGGCGGCAAAGGCGGTGCTGCGCGCCAGTTCCAGCCGGCCATTGGCACGGGCCAGGC
>JBIKTP010000283.1:0-4442 GCA_044348035.1 Burkholderiaceae bacterium | reverse complement strand
TCCAGCTCACCCCCGACGTCAGGGCCCTGGACGGCCCCAGCGGCACCGAGGTCGACTTCACCGACCTGCATGCATGGTGCGAGGTGTACCTGCCCGGCGCCGGATGGGTCGGACTCGACGCCACCTCCGGCCTGCTGGCCGGCGAAGGCCATATTCCGCTGGCCTGCACACCGCAGCCCTCGGGCGCGGCCCCGATCGAGGGCGGTGTCGACAAGGCCGAGGTGGAATTCAGCCACGAGATGAAGGTCACCCGTATCTACGAGTCGCCCCGCGTCACCAAGCCCTACACCGAGGAGCAATGGGCTGCGGTGATGGCCCTGGGTGCACGGGTCGATGCCGATCTGGTGCGCGAGGATGTCCGCCTGACCATGGGCGGCGAGCCCACCTTCGTCGCGGTCACCGACCGGGACGCGGCCGAATGGAACACCGACGCGCTCGGCCCGACCAAGCGGGGCTTTGCCACCGAACTGGTCCACAAGCTGCGCAACGAATATGGCCGGGGCGGCTTCCTGCACTTTGGCCAGGGCAAGTGGTACCCGGGTGAACAGCTGCCGCGCTGGGCGCTCAACATCTACTGGCGCGCAGACCATCAGCCCGTGTGGCGCAACCCCGCGCTGTTCGCCGACGAGCGGGTGCCGACGCACTACACCAGCGCCCATGCCCGGCGTTTCGTCGACGGGCTCACCGAGCGCCTGGGCCTGACCAACCGCTTCGTGCAGGCGGCCTACGAGGATGTCTGGTACTACCTGTGGCGCGAGCGCCGGCTGCCGGTCAATGTCGACCCGTTCGATTCCCGGCTGGACGACGAGATGGAGCGCTCGCGCCTGCGGCGGGTCTTCGAGCAGAAACTGGACAGCGTGGTCGGGTATGTGCTGCCGCTGAAGGCCGGCGAAGGGCCGCGGCTTTCCGCTCCGGTGTGGACCACCGGCCCCTGGTTCCTGCGTGAGGAACGCATGTACCTCATGCCCGGCGATTCGCCCATGGGCCTGCGGCTCCCGCTGGATTCGCTGCCCTGGGTCAGCAAGGCCGACTTCCCCTACCTGATCGAGCAGGACCCGACCGTGCCGCGGCCAGCCCTCGCACCCCACGACGCCCTGGCGGCACGGTACCTGCAGCCGTCCGTCCCGGCAGCAGGCGTGTCTGCGGCCGGCGTGTCTGCGGCCGGCGTGGCGTCAGCAGGCGCGGGTGCGGCAGGTGCGGGCGCACTTGCGGGCAACAGCACAGGCGGCGCGCGCACAGCCACCCCCTTCCTGACGGGAAGCGGCCCGCAACCCGAAGCCTCCCGCCGCATGCAGGACAGCAGTGCCGGCCCCGGCGCCGCCGGCACGCACGCCCAGCGCATCGGCCAGAGCGAGCCGCCCCAGTTTGCGCGCGTGCCGGAGCGCCACGAGTCGGCCCACTGGGTCAGCCGTACCGCCCTGTGCGTCGAGGTGCGCGACCCGCGCCGGGCCAGCGGCCCCAAGGCGGAGGCCGTGGGCGAGAAATCGGGGGTGCTGTACGTGTTCATGCCCCCCCTGGAGCGGCTGGAGGACTACCTCGACCTGCTGGCCGCCATCGAGGCGACCGCGCAGGACCAAAGCGTGCAACTGGTGCTGGAAGGTTACCCGCCGCCGCGCGACCCGCGCCTCAAGCTGCTGCAGGTCACTCCCGACCCGGGCGTCATCGAAGTCAACATCCACCCGGTGAACAACTGGAACGAACTCGTCCACAACACCGAGTTCCTGTACCAGGCGGCCTTCGAATCCCGCCTGTCGGCCGAAAAGTTCATGACCGACGGCCGCCACACCGGCACCGGCGGCGGCAACCACTTCGTGCTGGGCGGGGCGACACCGGCCGACAGCCCGTTCCTGCGCAACCCCGAACTGCTGGCCAGCCTGCTGCTGTACTGGCACAACCATCCCAGCCTGAGTTATCTGTTCTCCGGCATGTTCGTGGGCCCGACCAGCCAGGCACCCCGGGTCGACGAGGCCCGCAACGACCAGCTCTACGAGTTGGAGATCGCCCTGCAGGAGATCCACCGCAACCGCGAAAAGTTCGGCCAGACCATGCCACCGTGGCTGGTCGACCGCACGCTGCGTAACATCCTGATCGACGTCACCGGCAACACCCACCGCAGCGAGTTCTCGATCGACAAGATGTATTCGCCCGACTCCGCCACCGGGCGGCTTGGCCTGCTGGAGCTGCGCGCCTTCGAGATGCCGCCGCACGCGCGCATGAGCATCGCGCAGCAGTTGCTGCTGCGCGCCATGGTGGCCCGCTTCTGGAAGACCCCCTACCTCGAGAACCCGAGCCGCTGGGGTACGGCTCTGCATGACCGCTTCCTGCTGCCGAGCTTCATCCGGATGGACTTCGAGGACGTGATCGCCGAGATGCAGGCCGCCGGTTATGGGTTCGACCCCTCATGGTTCGCGCCGCACCTGGAGTTCCGTTTCCCGATGCTGGGAAAGGTGCAGTCCGCCGGCATCGAGCTGACGCTGCGCAACGCGCTGGAGCCCTGGCATGTCATGGGCGAGGAAGGCGCGCCCGGGGGCACGGCGCGTTACGTCGACTCGTCCCTGGAGCGCATCGAGGTGCGCGCCACCGGCCTCAACGAAAGCCGGTATGTGGTCACCTGCAATGGCCGCGCGCTGCCCCTGCAGAGCACCGGCACCGCAGGCGAATTCGTCGCGGGTGTGCGCTACAAGGCCTGGAGCCCACCGTCGGCGCTGCACCCGTCGATCGGCGCCCATGTGCCGCTGGTGTTCGACATCGTCGACACCTGGATGAAGCGATCCATCGGCGGCTGCCAATACCATGTCGCCCACCCTGGGGGCCTGAGTTACGAGAGTTTCCCGGTCAACGCCTACGAGGCCGAAAGTCGCCGCCTGTCGCGTTTCGTGCCGATGGGGCACACGCCGGGCAGCCTGCATGTTCCCCCGGCCACGATCGATGTGGCGGCCAGCCGGGAGTTTCCGTTCACCCTGGATCTGCGCCACGCCCCGTGAGTTAAGCTGGCCCGATGCTGCAAGCCCCCCAAGCGGACAAGATCCCCGGCACCCTGGTTCCCAAGGCAGCCAGCGGGCATTTCGATGAATTGCGTGGCGCAGGTGCGACAGACGGCCTGTCGGCACACTGGTCCGCGTTCTTCGGCCACCCCGGGGCGGCCGAGCCGCAGGAGCTCAACCTGCGCAGTGCCAGCCTGGAGCGGCAGGTGCGCGACAACGGCGTCACCTACAACGTCTACGCCGACGCCGGTGGGCCCCAGCGCCCCTGGTCACTGGATCTCTTCCCCCTGATCCTCACGCCCGAAGCCTGGAAGGGCATCGAGGCCGGCGTGCTGCAGCGCGTGCGTCTGCTCGACCGTGTGATGGACGACGTCTACGGCCCGCAGCAGTTGCTCGCCCGCGGCCTGCTGCCGCCGGCACTGGTGCAGGGGCACCCGGGCTACCTGCGCTCCATGCACGGCGCAGCACCGGTGGGCGGAACCCACCTGCACATTGCCGCCTTCGACCTGGCGCGTGGCCCGGATGGCAACTGGTGGCTGGTGTCGCAGCGCACCCAGGCACCTTCCGGGCTGGGCTACCTGCTGGAAAACCGCCTGGCCGTGTCGCGCCAGTTCCCCCAGGCCTTCGAGAACATGCGGGTGCAGCGACTGGCCGGCGCCTACCAGGCCCTGATCGAGAACCTGAAATCAATCAGCCCGGGCGGGCGGGAGGCCCACATCGGGTTGCTGACACCCGGCCCCTACAACGAAACCTATTTCGAGCACGCCTATCTGGCGCGTTACCTCGGCCTGACGCTGGTGGAGGGTGGCGACATGCTGGTGCGCGACCAGCGCCTGTACCTCAAGACCCTCAAGGGGCTGGTACCCATCCATGCGCTGCTCAAGCGCATGGACGACCAGTTCCTGGACCCGCTGGAGTTGCGTTCGGATTCCACGCTCGGCGTACCGGGGCTGCTGCAGGCCGTGCGCGCCGGCAACCTGCTGGTGGCCAATGCGCCCGGCTCGGAGTTCCTCGAGTCGCCAGCCCTGCTGGGTTTCCTGCCTGCGCTGGCACGCCATGTCCTGGGCGAGGAGCTCTCCCTGCCCGCACTGCCCACCTGGTGGTGCGGTGAGCGCAGCGCCATGGAAGAGGTGCTGCCCCGGCTGGCCGAATGCGCCATCAAGCCCACCTACCAGGGCTCCGCGCACCACGGCAGCTTCGAGCCGGTGCTGGGGCGTGACCTGTCCGCGCGGGAACTCGACGAATGGGCCGGACGCGTCGCGCGCCAGGGGGACGACCACACCATCCAGGCCTACCTGCCGCTGGCCCAGATGCCGACATGGCAACGCGACCCCGGCGGGGCGGGCGGCCGCATCGTGCCGCGGTCGGTGATGCTGCGGGTGTTCGCGGTGGCCAACGGTCCGCAGTCCTGGCAGGTGCTGCCGGGCGGCCTGGCCCGCGTGGCCCATACGAAGGCCG
>JBIKTP010000282.1:0-4445 GCA_044348035.1 Burkholderiaceae bacterium | reverse complement strand
CATGCCTATTCGGCACTGACGCAGTCGGAGGTCGAGATTTTCGAAACCGCACGCACGATGGTCGATCGCTACGGCCACCAGTCCATCCGGCACTACATCATCAGCCATACCGAGACCGTGAGCGACTTGCTGGAGGTGCTGCTGTTGCAGAAGGAGGCGGGCCTCATGCAGGGTACTCTGGACAAGGAGGCCCGGGCACAGCTGATCGTGGTGCCGTTGTTCGAAACCATCGAGGACCTGCGCAACGCGCCTGAAATCATGCGCGCCTTCTATGCCCTGCCCGGCATCCGGGCGCTGGTGCAACGAAGCGGAAGTGAACAGGACATCATGCTGGGCTACTCCGACAGCAACAAGGACGGTGGCATCTTCACCAGCAACTGGGAGCTTTACCGGGCAGAGATCGCCCTGGTCGACCTGTTCGACGACATGGCCCGCAGCGGCCCCGGCGCGACCCGCATCCGTCTGCGCATGTTCCACGGGCGTGGCGGCACCGTGGGGCGCGGCGGCGGTCCCAGCTACCAGGCCATCCTGGCGCAACCGCCGGGCACGGTCCGCGGTCAGATCCGGCTGACTGAACAGGGCGAGGTGATCGGCTCCAAATACGCCAACCCGGAGATCGGTCGCCGTAATCTGGAAACCCTGGTGGCGGCCACGCTGGAGGCCACGCTGCTGCAGCCCACCAAGCCGGCGACGCAGGAGTTTCTGGATACCGCGGCCCTGCTGTCGCACTCCAGCATGGCCAGCTACCGCGCGCTGGTCTACGAAACACCGGGCTTCACCGAGTACTTCTTCGGCTCCACGCCGATCCGCGAGATCGCCGAACTCAACATCGGCTCCCGCCCGGCATCGCGCAAGGCGACCCAGATGATCGAAGATCTGCGCGCCATCCCCTGGGGCTTCAGCTGGGGCCAGTGCCGCCTCACGTTGCCGGGCTGGTACGGGTTTGGTAGCGCCGTGCACGATTTCCTGCAGGCGCCCGACGCCAAGGGGCGCAAGGAGCGGCTGGCGCTGCTGCAGAAGATGCACCGCCAGTGGCCGTTCTTCGGCACGCTGCTGTCCAACATGGACATGGTGATGGCCAAGAGCGACCTGGCCCTGGGCGCGCGTTACGCGGAGCTGGTCACCAACCCCCGGCTGCGCAAGAAGATCCTGTCCGCCATCGAGTCAGAGTGGCACCGAACGGCCGACGCTCTGGCGCAGATCACCGGGCACAAGCAGCGGCTGGCCAACAATGCCGCGCTGCAGCGCTCCATACGCCACCGCTTTCCCTACATCGACCCGCTGCACCATCTGCAGGTCGAGCTGATCCGGCGTTACCGCGCCGGGCATGCCGACGAGCGTATCCGCCGCGGCATTCACATCTCGATCAATGGCATCGCCGCAGGTTTGCGCAATACCGGTTGACACGGAGGCCATCAGGCTGGCGGGCTGAGCAGTTCACGCACGGCGGCGAGTTGCCGGCGCGACACCAAGAGTGCTTCCTCCACGCCCTGCAGGCGCACCGCCCAGCCCTCGCCTTCCTCGTCGTCATAGTGTTTCTCCAGGGCACGCACCAGGCGCCGGGCCACCAGCGCATTGCGGTGGATCCGCAGGAAATGCTGACCGTGGCGGTCCTCCAGTTCGCTCAGGGAAGCGTCCAGGATGTAGCTGCGTGCGGCAGTCCGCACCGTGACATATTTCAGCTCCGCCTTCAGGTAGGCCACCTCCAGCAAGGGCACCCGTTCGGTGCGCCCCCGGTCCTGGATGGTCAGGAAATCCTGGCCCTGCATGCCACCGGACTCTTGCTGCTGCAGGCGCAGCGCGCGCTCCACCTTCTGCAGGGCCAGCATCAGGCGGGACAGCCGGACCGGCTTGGTGAGGTAGTCCACCGCCTCGAGCTCAAAAGCCTGAACAGCGTGTTCGGCATGGGCCGTGACGAACACGATGCCGGGCGGCCGAGGCATGTCGCGCAGGGTGCGGGCCAGCGCCATTCCATCGGCGCCCGGCATATGAATGTCGAGCAGGGCTACGTCGAAGGCCTGCTGCGCCAGCAATGCCATGGCCTGCGCAGCGTTCGACGCCTCACCGTCGACCTGCACTTGCGGCGCCGGGCATTCGCCCAGCAGGGTGCGCAGGCGCGCGCGCGCAAGCGCTTCGTCGTCCACGATCAAGGCCCTGAGCACCACGACAGCGACCCTCCCTGTCAAGCCGGTAGTTCGATGCGTACCTGGTAGACACCGTCGACCAGTCCGCTGCGGAATTGCCCCTGCACATCATGCAACAAGCGCAGGCGCTCCCGCACATTGTCCAGCGCAACACCGTGGCCCGGCGCGCCGGCACCGGCGGGCACGGTGTTGGTGACCTTGATCAGAACGACGGACCCGCGGCGTCGCGTCGAGATGCGAACCGTGGCTCCGGCCTCGCTCGGCTCGACGCCATGGCGCACGGCATTCTCGACGAGCGGCTGCAGCAGGAGCGGAGGCAGTCGGGCCTGGCCAGCCATCGGGTCGAGCGACCACTCGACCTGCAGCCGCTCGCCGAATCGCACCTGCTCGATCGCCAGGTAACGCTGCGCCAGCGCAATCTCATCATCCACGGTGACCGACTCGCCCTGATCGACCAGGGCGTGCCGGAACAGGTCACTGAGGTCTTCCAGCAGGGACTCCGCCTTGGACGGTTCGGCGCGCACCAGCGCAATGGCGCTGTTGAGGGTGTTGAAGAGGAAATGCGGCCGGATGCGCGACTGCAACTCACTCAGGCGTGCCGCAGTGGCAGCAGGCGCCCGCCCGCGGGCCCGCAGCACCAGCGCGGCCACCAGGGCCGCCGCGAGCGCTGCACCGGCGGCGCCACTCGCCACCCAGGGCGGCTGCTCGGCCAGGCCCGCCAGGAACAGCATGCCGCAGCCATACAGCCCCGCCAGGGCCCCCAGGAACATCCCGGCGGCAAACTGCACCGGCTCCGGCCAGCGGCCCAGCCAGCGCTTGAGGGTGCAGGCCACGATCAGCCAGGCCAGGGTGGCGGGCAGAGTGGCGGCTGTCAGCACAGCCAGACGAAGCACCCAGTCCAGCGGCGACGCAGCGCCAAACATCGCGCCGATGGCGCCCACGGCCTCGACAAACAGCACGGCACGCAGCACCACCCCGAGCTGACAGGCATCAAACACCAGCACCCGGCGTGGGCCCTGGGCAGCGGCGCTGGCTTCCAGTTCCTGGAAGGTCGATAAAATTTCGGTGTCTTTCATCACGGTGTCGGGGTTGACCCGATTATTGGTGATCCCACGAGCTCCTTGCCCGCCACCCGGGCCCAACCTGCAACCCCCGATGTCCCAGAACCAACTCGACAAGAAATCCGAAGCCTGGTCGGCCCTGTTTTCAGAGCCGATGAGCGATCTCGTCAAGCGCTACACCTCCAGCGTTTTCTTCGACAAGCGCCTCTGGCAGCAGGATATCCGCGGTTCGCTGGCACATGCCGAGATGCTGTGCCACCAGGGCATCCTCAGCGTCGACGACCATGCTGCCATCCAGCGCGGCATGGCCGCCATCAGCCAGGAAATCAGCGAAGACAGCTTCGAGTGGAAGCTGGACCTGGAAGACGTCCACCTCAACATCGAGGCGCGCCTCACCCAGTTGGTGGGCGACGCGGGCAAACGCCTGCACACCGGCCGATCACGCAACGACCAGATCGCCACCGACGTGCGCCTGTGGCTGCGCGACGAGATCGACCTGATCGGCGCGCTGCTGCGCGACCTGCAAACGGCCCTGATCGCACTGGCGGACAAGAACGCCGACGTCATCCTGCCCGGGTTCACGCACTTGCAGGTGGCCCAGCCGGTGAGTTTCGGCCACCACATGCTGGCCTATGTGGAGATGTTCGCGCGCGACGCCGAGCGCATGCTGGACCTGCGTCGGCGCGTCAACCGGCTGCCACTGGGCGCAGCCGCCCTGGCCGGCACCAGCTACCCGCTGGACCGCGAACGGGTGGCCGCCACGCTGGGCATGGAGGGCGTCTGCCAGAACAGCCTCGACGCCGTGAGTGACCGCGACTTTGCCATCGAGTTCACGGCCGCAGCCAGCCTGGCGATGGTGCACATCAGCCGCTTCAGTGAAGAGCTGGTGTTGTGGATGAGCCAGAGCTTCGGTTTCATCGACATCGCGGACCGCTTTTGCACCGGCAGTTCGATCATGCCGCAGAAGAAGAACCCCGACGTGCCTGAACTCGCGCGGGGCAAGTCCGGCCGGGTCATCGGCCACCTGATGGGCCTGCTGACCCTGATGAAGGGCCAGCCCCTGGCCTACAACAAGGACAACCAGGAGGACAAGGAACCCTTGTTCGACACCGTAGACACCCTGAAGGACACCCTGCGCATCTTTGCCGAGATGGTGGGTGGCATCACCGTGAAGCCCGAGGCCATGGAGCGCGCTGCGCTCAAGGGCTACGCCACCGCCACCGACCTCGCGGACTACCTG
>JBIKTP010000281.1:0-4446 GCA_044348035.1 Burkholderiaceae bacterium | reverse complement strand
GGCCACCAGCGTCCAGGGTGCCAGCGATGTGCCGGTGCGCTCGATCATCTCGTTGGCCGCTTCCTGGTATTGCGTCCAGCGCTTGCGGTTGCGCCAGTCCTCGTCGGTGATCTTGAACTGCTTGTGCCGCGTCTTCTCGCGTTCCTTGAAGCGGCGGAACTGTTCCTCCTTGGAGATCTGCAGCCAGTACTTGACCAGAATCCCCCCGTTGCGGGCCAGTTGTTCCTCGAAGTCGTTGATCTCGGCGTAGGCGCGCGACCATTCTCCAGGCGTTGCGAACTTCTCGACACGTTCGACCAGTACCCGCCCGTACCAGCTGCGGTCATAGATCGTGAACCGCCCCTTCATCGGCACATGGCGCCAGAACCGCCACAGATAGGGTTGTGCGCGTTCCTCGTCGCTTGGCGCGGCGATCGGTATGGTCCGGCACAGGCGTGCGTCGAGTGCGCCGGTGATGCGCCGGATGGCGCCACCCTTGCCGGCGGCATCCATGCCTTCGAAAACGGCCACGACATGGTGTTCGCGGAACTTCGGGTGCCGCGTCAGAAGGGCCAGGCGTTGCTGTTGTTTTGCCAGCGCAGTGTCGAACGCCTGCTTGGGCAGGCTCTGCGTGAGGTCCAGTCGGCTGAGCAGGTCATCGCCCGGTGAGGGGCGAACCAGGGGGTGCAGGGCGGGGGCTGGCGCGCCATTCGCGGCACCACCGGCCGCCGCAATCCGGGCGCGCAATGCCTCCAGCAGCGTCCGCGCCACCGCGGTGACACGGTACTGCGGGTCCGAGCCATCGATGACGGTCCAGGGGGCCCAAGCCAGGCTGGTCTGGCGAACAGCGTCTTCGCTGATCCGGTAGAAGCGGTCGTAGTACTGGAAGAAGTCCCAGTCGCGCTGCGTGACGCGCCAGCGGGTCTGGGGATCGGCCTCCAGGGCCTTGAGCCGCTCGCGCTGGCGCTTCTTGGACAGATGGAACCAGAATTTGAGCAACAGGACGCCGTCGTCCGCGAGCATGCGTTCGAACCGCCGGATCTCGTCCAGCGATTGCAGCAGGTCGGCCGGACGCGAGCGCTTGAAGACCCGGTCGATGATGGGGGCGGTGTACCAGGAGCCGAACAGCATCCCGATACGCCCCTTGGGCGGCAGGGCGCGCCAGAAGCGCCACATCGGCGGGCGGTCCCTTTCCTCGTCGGTCGGATTGTCGAAGGCATGGGTATGGATGTGCCGCGGGTCCATCCAGGCGTTGAGCAGGTTCACCGTCTCGCCCTTGCCTGCGCCGCGCACGCCGGATATGAGGATGACGACCGGAAACTTGCCCAGCCTGGACAGTTCGTACTGCGCATCCAGCAGATCAGCCCGCAGCTGCGCTTCGACGCCCTTGAATTCACCCTTGGAAAGCTTGTGCCCGGTCTCGGCTGCCTCGAACATGTGGTTCTCCTGGAATGACGTTTGCTGTGCACAGCTTCGATTTCCCGGTCAGGAAAGTCAAGCCCGGATGTCCATTGGCGGTGGAATAGGCAACACTGCACCCATCCGAAAGCCAGATAGCCCCTGCCGCCATCATGCACAGAACACCCCGGACAACCTGCCACTCGTCAGCGCGCCGCTGAAGGATATCTGCCATGTGAAGGTCGCAGTCAGCGGCGAGAAGGCGCTGCGCATTGCGACCAGTGCGGAGCCGCCGGACCTGATCCTGTTCGACACCATGAATCCAGGATGTCACCATCCTGGCCATGGCCGCGCTGGCCGAGACCCGTACGCCAATGAATGCCAGCCGTCGGTACCGCCGGACTGAATCCGGCGAAGCCCTCAGGTGGGCGGTGTCGGTCTGGCGCCGCATGCCTGGCCGGCCAGATAGCCACGCAGGAATTCGGCAATCGCCTGATGCCGTGGCAGCCGTGCGACCCGTTCGGTCGCCTGGGCCAGGTCGCGCTGGCCACCCAGCGCCGCTTGCCACTGCTGCGCGCGGCGATGCCAGCGCCTGGCCCGCGCAGCGGGCAGCAGTGCGCGCAAGCTCTCCACACCGTACCGCAGCCGCTTGGCCAGAATACGCGCCCGGTGCTGCGACCGCGCATCGTCCATCTGGCGGCAGGCCTGGCGCAGATCCTGGCCGAGGCGGCGCACCCGCTGGCGGGCCCATGCCCGCCGGGATTCACCGGAGGCATGTCGCACGGCAGCAGGTTCCTGCCCGGTGGCCACGCTGTCCAGCCAGGCCGTGACTGCCAGCAGCGCCTGCGCGCTTGCGGCCTGCGCCAGCAGCGCGCGAACGCGGGCACGTGCGCGCGCCCGGTCCTGGCGCAGGTCTTCCATCAGGGCCTGCCAGGCCAGTGCGCGGTGCGTGTCCCCGCCAATGAAGGCAGGCCCCAGCGCCGGCAGCGACTCCGTGTGCGCCACATCCAGTTCCCGCAACTGGGTGAGGGCGTCCAGAAGCGGTTGCAGCCCGTCCAGCGGCAGGTCGGGTGCTGCGTGCAGCACAGGCTTGAACAGGCGCCGCGCACTGCGAAAGCGGCGCCAGCCCACCCGCGCCTGGTGAACATGGTCAGGGTCATCCCCCAGGGACAGGTCGATCAGCCGCGAGGTGAACTGTGAGAAGGCCGCGTGCAGCGTGGCCCCGGCCAGCAGGCGCAGATCGGGCACTGCCGGCGCATCGTCGGTGTGCGCGGCATCCGGGGGCGCGTGATGACCGGCGAGCGCATACCCGCGCTCCGATTTGCTCCGGGTGGCCGGAATGCACGGCAGGTCAGCCGCCAGTTCGCGCGCCAGCGCCAGCAGCGTGTGCGCAGGTCCCGCCTTGAGTTCGAGTTCCAGTTCCTGGATCGGCACAGAGTGATCCCCACTGACGATGGCACCGATGTCCAGGGCCAGTTCGATCACGCCTGCATCCGGACGCTGGCAAAGCCAGCGCCTGCGCGTGAACCGCGTGCTGAAGCAGGCCTGCAACTGCCCGAACAGCCGGCCGTCGGGGTCGATCAGCTGCCAGGGGGTATCCCGTAGCAGTGCGGCCGACAGCGCGGGGCCATCCAGGGGAGACTCCCATTCACCGCGCCGGCTGAGCGCCGATGCCTGGGGGCCGGACGTCTTGAAGGTCTGCAGCCACAAGGTCTTGCCGCCCCGTCGGACCTCGCGCACGCGCAGCACCGCTCCCTGGCGCAGCAGGGCGTGGTCCGGTGTGTCGTAGTAGGTGTTGTCCAAGGTTTCGCGGCGACCCGCCAGGCCTGCGAGCGCCGGCAAGGCAGCGACGCGCCGCGCGAGGCTCCTGGCTGCATGCAGGGGCAGGGCGAGCTTCAGCTCGATTTCGGTCACGCCTTGCCCCGGCTGCGCATCTTGCGCTTGCGGGTCTCGCTGGCGTGCTCACCCGCTGCGATCGGGTTGTGCAGGCGCATCAGCGACTCCTGGGCGCCGTACGCAGCGCCATCGGGTGGTGCGGATACGCACTGGTACCGTCCTGAGCCGTCCATGGTCCACGCGTCCCGCCCGTCATGAAGGTAGGGCACCAGGCACTCGTCGATGACGCGCTGGCGCAGCGCAGGGTCCGTGACTGGCCAGGCGATCTCGATGCGACGCAGCATGTTGCGGTTCATCCAGTCGGCGCTGGACAGAAAGACCTCTTCGCGCTCGCCACTGCGGAAATAGAACACCCGCGTATGCTCCAGGAAGCGCCCGACGATCGAGCGCACGCGGATGTTGTCGGTCAGCCCCGGCAGGCCGGGTGGCAGCATGCAGGCACCCCGCACGATCAGGTCGATGCGCGCGCCGTTCTGCCCGGCACGAACAAGTGCACGGATCAGCGGCTCGTCCGTGAGTGCGTTGGTCTTGACGATGATGCGTCCGCCTGCGCCGGCCCGCGCGGCCTCGCCGATCGCGTCCACGCGTGCCTGCAACTGCTTGTGCAGGGTGAGCGGCGCCACCAGCAGGCGGCGCAGGTGCGGCAGACGGATCTGGCTGGCCAGGTGCAGAAAGACCTTGTCGACGTCCGCTGTCAGTGCGGGCTCGCAGCTGAAATAGCTGATGTCGGTGTACAGCCGCGCAGTCACCGGGTTGTAGTTGCCGGTGGAGAGGTGGGCATAACGGCGCAGCCGCCGGCCTTCACGGCGGGTCACCAGCAGCATCTTTGCATGGGTCTTGAGGCCCACCACGCCGTAGACCACCTGGGCCCCGATGGATTCCAGGCGCTCTGCCCAGTTGATGTTGACTTCCTCGTCGAACCGCGCCTTGAGTTCGACCACGGCGGTCACGTCCTTGCCGCGTCGCACCGCTTCCTCCAGCAGATCCATGAGCGCCGAACGCGCACCGGTGCGGTAGATCGTCTGCTTGATCGCGAGCACGGCCGGATCCTCGACCGCCTCGCGCAGGAAGGCCAGCACCGCATCGAAACTCTCGAAGGGCTGGTGCACCAGCGCATCGCCCTGGCGTATGCGATCGAACACGGACTGCTCCGCGCCCTTGAAGGCCACCGGC
>JBIKTP010000280.1:0-4451 GCA_044348035.1 Burkholderiaceae bacterium | reverse complement strand
TCGAAAAGCGCCAGCGCAGCCTCCAGGCCGAACAACAGGTTCTGGGGAGGCGTGCCGCAGTACTTGCGGTAGGCGAAAGGGCTCTTGCGCAAACGCCAGTCCCAGTAGAAGCGGGGCATGGGGTTGCGCTCGCACACCGCCATCGCCTGTGCATCTGCCGCGGCAAAACCCAGTCCGGGCGGGCACATCAACCCCTTCTGGGACGCACCGAGCACCACGTTGACGCCCCAGGCGTCCATCGCAAACGGCGCGGCGCCGAGGGACGCCACCACATCCACGACCAGCAAGGCAGGATGGCCGGCGGCATCGAGGGCGGCGCGCAGTGCGGGGATGTCACTGGTCACGCCGCTGGCCGTGTCGGTGTGCACGGCGAACACGGCCACGATGGCGTGGCCGGCGTCATCGCGCAGGGCCTGCTCGACGGCCGATGCATCGATCGGCAGCCCCTCGACCCACGGCGTGCGCACCACCTGGCCACCCATCGCCTCGGTCTGCTCGGCCCAGGAGTCCGAGAAATGGCCGGTGCCGGGCACCAGCACACGCTGACCTGGCGCCACCAGGTTGGCGATCACCGCCTCCCAGGCGCCATGGCCATTGGTGGCGTAGACAAACACATCGGCCTGCGCGGTCTGCAGCAGGCCGCGCAGGCCGCTCTCGATCGCCTCGATGGTCAGGCCCAGGCGCGGGTCGGCCATGTCCACCGGCTGACGCCCCATGGCCTGCATCACCTCCAGCGGCACATGGCTGGGACCCGGCGAATGCAGGAACTGGCGACCGGGGATGCGAAGGGAGGGAATCATGCGACGGGGGGTGTGGGGACAACCCGGCGATCTTACGGCAGCGCTGCGAGGTCCCGGCGCGCGCTTGCAGGCACAATGTCACCACCATGGACGACACCTCCCTTTTCGACATCGCCATCATCGGTGCCGGGATAGCCGGCACCTCCGTTGCCGCCCTGCTGGCGCCGCACCGCAGGGTCTTGCTGCTGGAGCGGGAATCCCAGCCGGCCACCCATTCCACCGGCCGCTCGGCCGCCATGTTCATGGAGAGTTACGGCCCGCCAGCGGTCCGCGCACTGACGCGGGCCAGCCGCGACTTCTACCTGCAGCCTGCCGGAGCCTTCGCGCCAACCCCGTTGCTGGCTCCCCGGGGCGCGCTGTACGTGGCGGCACCCGAGCAACAGTCTGGCCTGCGCGAGAAGTTCGATGCGCTGGCACCCAGTTGTCCCGACCTGCAGCGGCTCGACCGGGCGCAGACGCTGGACATGGTCAGCTGCCTTCGGCCGGAGCGCGTCGCCGGCGCCCTGCTGGAGCCTGGCGCCATGGACATCGATGTGCATGTGCTCCACCAGGGCTATCTGCGCCAGATGCGCCACCACGGCGGCATCCTGCGCTGCGATGCCGGGCTGCTTGGCGCCCGGCGCGCCGGTGCCGTTTGGGAGCTCACGCTGGCCCACGGCAGCCCCGTGCGGGCGCCGCTGGTGGTGAATGCCGCAGGCGCCTGGGCTGACGAGGTCGGCGCACTGCTGGGCGCGCGGCCCATCGGCCTGGTGCCGCATCGCCGCTCGGCGTTCACCTTCACGCCACCGGCAGGCATGGCCATCCGCGACTGGCCGGTCGTGGCCGATATCGACCAGCACTGGTATTTCAAGCCCGATGCGGGCGTCTTGCTCGGCTCGCCCGCAAACGCGGACCCGACCACCCCGCATGATGTGGTCGCCGAAGAACTCGACGTTGCCACCGGCATCCACAACATCGAAGCCGCCACCACGCTGAGCATCCGCCGGCCCTTGCGGACCTGGGCCGGGTTGCGCTCCTTCGTACCCGACGGTGAAATGGTGATCGGCGCAGACGCTTCCAGCGAGGGCCTGTTCTGGCTGGCCGGCCAGGGGGGGTACGGGATCCAGAGCGCACCGGGAGCCGCCATGCTGGCCGCTTCCCTCGTCCTGGGTGAGCCGCTGCCCGAAGAACTGCTGCGCCAGGGCGTCGACCCGGCGGCAGTGTCGCCGCGACGCCTGCGCTGAACGAAGCGCCGCGCTCAGCGGCTGCCGGCGCCCAGCAGGTGCGCGTCGCGAATCGCGAAAAGCTGCGCCAGATCCTCGGAGACTTCGTCAGGCTCCTCCAGCTCCAGTGGCAGATCCACCGACGTGATCGGCCCCCCGGTGGCAGCCGCTACCGCAGCTGCTACCGGGGCGGCGGGGGCCGGGGCTGGAGCAGGCGCCGGCCGGGCATCAGGCGACGGCACGCCGAAGTGCTGCGGCGGCTCCAGCCAGACCGAAGGGTCAGGCATGTCCGGAAACGGGCAGGTGCTGCCCACCTGGTACTGCCAGGACACCGTCAAAAGCCAGTCGCGGGAGGTCGGATCAAAGCCGTGGATCCTGTCCAGCAGACGTGCCTGGAAGGCCACCGTGTACTTCAGCAGCCGCACATCCCATTGCCGAACCACCAGCCGCAGGTGCACGAAGGTCTGTCCGCCGCGTCCGAGCTCGAGCAACAGCTGCGTTTCGATCCAGCCGTCAGGAATGCCGGATGCGCGCAGCGTGTCGCGCGTCATCACCCGCACCAGTTCGCGCCGGGTGCCGGCCTGCGCGTTGTCCACCTGGAACGTGCGGGAGTCGGATGTCTTGTCGCTCCCGGGCGGTTCGGCAGGGGCGGACGCTTCAGGCTCTGAAGGTCTGGCTCCGCCGAACAGTCGCTTGATCATGCTCATCTTCTGGCCTTTCTTCGATCGATATGCAGCGGCTCAGAGGCCGATGACGCCACTCACCACGGATTCACGGTCGCCATTGTGGACCACATCCACGGCATCGGGAACATGCCGGCACACCTGGACAGTGGCCGACATGCCGACAAAGGCGCCCGGCGCGCCATACCAGCTGCCGGACACGGGGGAGGCGTGGTCCGGGTCGCGCACCACGGCCACACGGATCAGCTGGTTGCCACCCATCAGGTTGTTGGTGGGGTCGCAGGTGATCCAGCCGGCGCCGGGCAGGTAGGCCTGCAGCCATGCGTGCGTCACCCCGGAGCCCTGCATGCCATCGGCTCCATCGTCCAGCGCGGCGTCGTAAAGGTATCCGGAGACAAAGCGCGCTGCCAAACCCAGGCGGCGGATCGCCTCCATCATCAGCAGCGCGAAGTCGCGACAACTCCCGCTGCCCAGCGAGAGGGTCTGCGTCGGTGTCTGGGTACCCTCCTGGTCGCGCGGCAGGTAGCGCAAGGTCTGGCCGATGGCCGCATTCATGCGTTCGAGCAGGTCACGGGTCCCTGTGGGCCCTGAATCGCTCAGGAAGGTACGCGTCCAGTCCATCAGCCGCCCATCCGGATCCGGGTGGTGCGGACGCAGGTAGTGCTCCAGGTCCAGCCTCTCATCCGGCGAATACGCGAACGGCAACTGCTGCGCATCGGGCGGCAGCGGCCACACCGGCTGGGCACCCGGCGCATGCTCGATCGTGAACGAACAGACGATGCGCAACTCGGTCGCGCGGTGCAGGGGCTGCACCATGGCGATCGAGTTGGAGTGCGGGTCCTGCACCATGCGCACGATCGCCTCGGGGCTGACCTGCAGCTTGGTGGCCAGCACCCGCTGGTCATGGCTGTCGCGTGGGCGGAACATCACGCGATGTTCCCCGAAACTCACCGGCCGGTCGTAGTGGTACACGGTCGTGTGGACGATGTCGTGGCGGATGGACATGGGGTACGGACCAGGCGGTGCTACGGCAACATGGCACCGAAATGGCGGGCGAAGCTCTGTGCCGTGTGGGCATCGAGCCGCTGACCCACGAACATTTCCACCCCGCGCAGCACACGGCGCAGTTCCTGGAGGCTGTCACAACGCTCGACGGCGCTGCAGATCGGCGCAGCGGCGTCACCGAGCCGCCGGCGGATGAACTCCGACGCATCGCTGCGGACCCGCTCGAATTGGCGCACACTGGTGGCAGGCCGTGACGGCTGGGAAGGCGACGTGCCGGCAAAACCGGGAGCGACAGGCGCGATCAGTTCGACCGATTCGTCCTGCGCGCGGATGTAGCCGAACTTCAACAGGACGGCCAGAGCGCCCTCCAGTTCCACCACCCGAAAAAAGGCGCCCAGATCGTTGACCGTGCGCTGACCGTCCACCAGGATCAGCAGGCGCCGCTGGACGGCGCTCAGCACATCGCTGCGCTCCTGCATCTCCTGGCGGCCCTTGGCGGTCTTGGACAGAATCGTTCCGGGGTTCACGGCCTGCTCGACTACAGGGCCTGTTTCAGCCGGGAGATGCCCTCCCGGATCTTGTCCAGATCGGCTGTGGCGAAGCTCAGTCGCAAGGCAGAAAGGTCAGGGTCGGTCGCGAAAAACGGTGCGCCCGGCACAAAGGCCACCAGGCGTTCGATGGCACTGCGCGCAAACGCGCCGGCGTCACGCCCTCCGGTGAGCCGGGCCCAGAAGAACATGCCACCGCGCGGCGCGTTGAAG
>JBIKTP010000279.1:0-4456 GCA_044348035.1 Burkholderiaceae bacterium | reverse complement strand
CGCTCCGAACAGGCCGGACGGGCGGAACAGCAGGATCAGGATGAAGATCAGCGAGATGCCGATCTGCCCCAGGCTTTCGCCCAGGAACAGGCCGCCGAAGGACTCCGTCAGGCCGATGATCAGGCCGCCGATCACGGCGCCCAGGAAGCTGCCCATGCCGCCCAGCACCACGACCGTGAAGGCGACCAGCACGAACACGTGGCCAATGGTGGGGGACACGTAGAAGATGGGCATCAGCAGGCAGGCTGCCGCCCCCAGCGTGGCCAGCCCGATGCCATAGGAAATGGCGTAGATGCGTTCGACATCGATACCGACCAGGCGTGCGCCGACGCGCTCCTTCGCCACGGCCCGGATCGCGCGCCCGATGTCGGTACGCTGCATGAACAATCCGAGCGCGATGCAGATCACCATCGCCACAACGAAGGAGATCAGCTTGGGCAGGGGCACCAGTGTGCTGCCCAGCTCGACCATGCGGTCGGAGTAGGAGACCTGGATGGTGCGCGAGTCACCCTTGAAGAACATCAGCGCCAGGTTCTCGATCAGGATGGACAGGCCCAGCGTCACCAGCAGGATGTTTTCGTCCTTGCCGCTGGACAGCCGGCCGATGAGGCCCTTGTAAAGGACATATCCGAGCGCGAACATCGCAGGCACCATGATGAGCAACGACAGGTAGGGGTCGATGCCGAGCAGCGTGAGCAGGTAAAAGACGCCGAACATCGCCAGCATGAGCATGCTGCCGTGCGCGAAGTTGATGATGTGCAGGACGCCGTAGATCAGGGTCAGCCCCGAAGCCACAAGCGTGTAGATGCCGCCGAGCAGCAATCCGTTGATTGCTGCCGACGCAAGAATGGTCGCGTCCAAGAGAGTCCCCGGTTGGTGCACCGGCGCGCGGGCGATCGCCCGCGACCCGGTGCAAGGGTTGAATCCGAAAACGGCTGGGTATCAGCTGAACTTCGGGCGCGGGAAGACCGCCTTGGCTGACGCGAACTGGTTTGGCCAGACCACATCGATATCGGTGCGGGTCGCCTGCAACAGCGCGCCCTTGCCACCCTGGTTCTGGCCGTTGACGAACTTGGTCGGGCCGTAGGGCAGGATGTGGTCGGACCAGGTGCTGCTCTCCAGGGCTGCAATGGCCTTTTCCTTGTCGGCGCTGCCGGCGCGCTGCAGGGCGTCGGCATACAGCATGACGGCGCTGTAGGACATGTAGACTTCGAAGGTGAACAGGCCGCCCTTGGCTTCGACCGCCTTGCGCAATGCGTTGGCCTTGGCGCTCTTGGGGTTGTACCAGTGGTTGAAGTCCATCATGTTGAGCGCGATGTCGGGCTGCTCCTGCACCAGCTTGTAGTTGAAGCCACCGCCCAGCACGCTGAACATGGCGGCGACGTCCACCTTCTGCTGGTGCAGGGTGCGGGCCAGCAAGACATACTCGTTCTGGTAGTTGCTCATGATCACCAGATCGGGCTTGAGGCCCTTGATGCGCAGCGCCACGTTCGAGAAGTCGCGCGTGGGGTTGGCATGCTTGATGGTTTCGAGCGGCTGGATGTTCACGCCGGGAAGCTTGCTGCCCAGCAGCTTGGCGGTGCCGGTGCCGAACTCGGACTCCTCGTGCACGATGACAGCTGTCTTGGCGATGCCGCCCGCAGCCCTGTTGATCTCGCCCAGAGCGACCATGGCGTCGTCCACACAGGCTCCGAAGCCGGGCTTGAGGCGGAACACGTTCTTCAGGCCGCGGCTGACGATCAGGTCGGAGGCGCCGACGTCGATCAGGAAGGGCGTGTTGTACTTGGCGGCCGCCTGGGTGGCGGGCAGCGCGATGCCGCTGGCGAAGCAGCCGAGGTAGGCGGACACACCCTCCTGCTGCATGCGCTCGACCTCGCTCACACCGACCTCGGGGCGTGACTGGGAATCGCCATTGACAGCCTCCAGCCTCGTGCCCCCCATCGATCGGATGCCGCCGGCAGCATTGACTTCGTCAATCGCCATCTGGGCACCCATGCGCGACTGGCTGCCGCTGTAGGCAAGCCCACCGCTGACCGGATGGACGAGGCCGATCTTGACGGGTCTGGGTTGTGCAAGCAAAAGGCCGGGCGCGCCCAGCGCGGCAGTGGCGGCACCCGCCTGGAGAATCAGGCGACGCGACAGAGGGGTGGAAGTGGTCATGGAGGTCCTCATGGTGGTGGAAGGAATATTGTTCCATAAGTAGAACAATTGCAATAGACTATGCATGGTTCGTGCCCGCAAGTCAACTGTTGCAAACCCGATCCGGGTGAACCCGGGGAACCCTCAGCCATGGACCATACGCTCTACGACTACTCGGCCCTGCCCGCGCGGCCTGCGTTCGGGTGGCCCGGTGGTGCAGGCCTGGCGTCCTTCGTGGTGCTGTTTCTGGAGCACTGGGAGTTCATGCCCCCGGACGGTGCGTTGCGGGATCCCCGCATGGTGGGCGAGTTCGGCAGCTTTTCCCCCGATTACCGGAGCTGGTCGCAGCGCGAGTACGGTTTGCGGGTGGGCGTCTTCCGGGTCATCGAGGCGCTGAGGGAGGTCGGCATCCGGCCTGCCGTGGCGGCCAACGCGATGGCCGTGCAGCGCCTGCCCCGGCTGGTCGAGACCTTCAATGCCTGGGGCTGCGAGTGGCTGGGTCATGGCCTGGCCGCAACCCGCATGCTGCACTCCGGCATGGAGCGGGACGCGCAGCGCGCCCACATCACCGAAGCACTCGAGGTCCTCGAACGATGCACCGGCCAGCGCGCGCAGGGCTGGGTCAGCCAAGATTGGGGCACCACGCCCGACAGCGCCCAGTTGCTGGCCGACGCGGGTATCCGCTACACGCTGGACTGGTCCAACGACGACCAGCCCTACCCGCTGAAAACGACGCCGTCGATGGTGGCGCTGCCACTCTCCTCGGAGTGGGACGACGTCCAGTGCCAGTGGCTGCGCAATCTGGAGCCCCGGGCGCATGCGGACCTTGCGGCGGACGCGTTTCTTCGGCTGCACGGCGAGTGCCGGCAGCACGCGCGTGCCGCTGTGTTTGGCTTGGCGCTGCATCCCTGGCTGTGCGGTATGCCCAGCCGCGTGGGCGCCCTGCGCGCCCTGCTGGCGCGCCTGCGTGCGGTTCCCGATGTGCACTGGTCCACGCCCGCAGCGCTGATCTCTTCCCTACCTCTGGAGCCTGACCATGGATTATCTTGACGCATTCAGCGGGTTCGCTGCCCGGCTGGACATCCGCGCCTCTCCCGCGCCAGTGCGCGAACAGCTTGGCTGGATACTCGCCGACACCGTGGCGGCGATTGTCGGGGGGTCCGCGGAGCCCGAGTTGCGCGCGCTGGCCGGCAAGTACCGGGCTTGCGGATCCGCCACGCTGCCAGGGCTGGGGCGTACTTGCGACGCTGATGCCGCCGCGTTGCTCAACGGGACCGCCGGCACCTTCCTCGAGATGGATGAAGGCAACCGGTTTTCACGCGGCCATCCGGCGGTGCATGTGATACCGGCCGCGCTGGCCCTTTGCGAGCAGCGTGGCGCTGGCGCAGACCTGTTCCTGTCGGCGGTGCTGACCGGCTACGAGGTCGGCTCGCGGCTGGGAGCCGCCTCGCGACTGCGTGGCGCGATGCATCCGCACGGTACCTGGGGCACGGTGGGTGCGGCGGCGGGCTGCGCGCGGGCCGCGGAGCTCGGGCCGCAGGCGATGCGCGAGACGATCAACATCGCGAGCTCGCTGACGACGGCGACGTCCAAGCAGACCATGCTAGACGGTGGGCTGGTGCGCAATGTGTACGCCGGACTGAGCAACCGCAACGGGCTGCTCGCGCTGCAACTGGCCGAGAGCGGCTTCTCCGGTGAACGCGACGGGCTGGCGTCGGTTTTCGGCAAGGTGGTCTCAGAGCATTTCGATACCGCAGAGCTGACGCGGGGCATGGGCACGCAATGGCATGTGCTGCAGAACTATTTCAAGTTGCATTCCTGCTGCCGGTTCAACCACGGCACGCTCGATGCCCTGGACCAGATCGCCGCGCGGGAGCCTCTTCCGGCGCCACATCAGGTACAGCAGGTTCTGGTCCGGACCTACCACCTGGCGGCCGAACTCGATGGCAAGGCGCCCCACAACACGCTGGCGGCCAAGTTCTCGGTGCCGTTTGCCGTGGCCACCCGCATCGTCCATGGCAGCAGTGCGCTGGCCAGTTTCAGCTGGGACGCCGTGCGCGACCCTGCGGTGCAGGCGCTGGCACAGAAAGTCGAGGTCCGCGAAGACCTGTCCATGAGTGCGCGTCTGCCACTCGAGCGACCGGCCCGCGTCGAGATCCGGTGCACCGACGGGCGCGTGCTGGCGGGCGAGGTGGGCGTGAACCGAGGGGACGATGCGCTGCCCTACAGCCATGCGGAACTGCGCGCGAAGTTCCTGGACCTGACCGGGCGCGTCTGGCCGCAGGCGCATGCAGGTCGGGTGCTGGATGCCACGCTG
>JBIKTP010000278.1:0-4465 GCA_044348035.1 Burkholderiaceae bacterium | reverse complement strand
CCACACCGGCATTGCGCGCCGCCAGCACGTCGGTCTGCGAATCGCCGACATGCGCACAACGCGCCAGCCCCACGCCCAGCGCGCCGGCCACATGGCGCAAAACACTGGCGTGCGGCTTTTTCTCGGGCAACGAGTCGCCACCGACGGTCATGTCGAAGAACCCGTCGAGCGCGGTCACGCGCAGGACGGCCTGCGCATGGTGGAGCTCCTTGTTCGTCACACAGGCCAGGTGCAAGCCCGCCCGCCGCAGATCCGACAAGGCCTGGACACACCCTCCATACGGTCGGGCCAGCGTGCCGGTGGTCTGTGTGTAGCAGCGGTCCAGCGTGGTCAGCAACCCGTCCAGCCGCACCCTGTCGACCAAGGCCGGTTGCTCCTGCACCAGCCGCTCCAGCAAGCGACGCATGAGGTCGGCCGTGCCATTGCCGATCAGCACGACGATCTCGTCCACCGGGCGGCGCGCAATGCCATGCGCCTCCAGGGCAAGGTTGACCGCCTCGGCGATCTCGGAGGCGGTGTCCACCAGGGTCCCGTCAAGGTCGAAGCAGATCAGGTCGTAGGCCATGTCGCAGTTTCAGAACACACCAATCGCACAAGCGTGTGCCCCGCGTCAGAGTTCCGGCCCGCTGTACTCGGTGTCGATCTGAACGCTGCCGGCAATGACGCGCTGCGTCCATCGGGCCAGTTCGGCACCGAAGCGGGCCTGCAGTTCCGGCGCGACGACCAGGCGGACATAGTCGGGTTGGGCCAGACCGAACTCCACGGTGCTTGCGCAGCGCACACGCCCATGGGCGAAATCGTCGATGGCCCGGGCCAGGCCGCGGCCCGAATCGGCGACGGCCGACGCGATGAACACTGCGGGGTCGCGCTGCACCCAGTCCAGCACATTGCCGATCTGGCGGATGGGCAACTCGCGACAGGCCCGGGTGACGCCCGGGCGGCCGCCGTCGATCATCGCGAAGATCAGGTCGGCGCCCTCCTGCTGCAGCCGGCGGGTGGTCTCGAAGGCGAGGTCGGGGTCATGCTGCTGGCCGCAGAATGCCGTGACAAAGCGGCAATCCGGCGCCGCCTGGCGCACACCGCTGGCGAAGGCGGCGCGGCCCTTGAGGCCCGGCCGCACCTTCTCGCCCGACATGTGGGCGACCACCCGGCTCCTGGAGGCCAGGCCTGCCAGCACCCCCGCCAGAAACGCCGACTGCTCCTGCAGCACCTCGTAACTCGCCGTGTTCGGCGCCAGGAAACTGCCCTGCGTGATCACGAACAAGGTGCCGGGAAACTCGGCATGCACCTGCTGCACCGGTGCGTCGCCCTGCCCGCCATGGGCCACCAGCAGGTCCAGCCCCGGTGCGCACAGTGCGCGCAAGGCCTGCGCACGCTCGTCGGCGGCCAAGGGCGCGATCCAGTGGACATCGACCGCATGGCCGGCTGCCTGGGCCTGCAGCGCGCCGGCGTGGCCGGACTCGTTGAAACTGCCCTTGCCAGGCGGCCCGAACAGGGCCACCGCCATGCGGCGCGCGCGACTTGGCGCGCAGCTCACAACGTGGCCCCGCTGGCCTTCACGATCGGCGCCCACAGGCTGGCCTGGTCCCTGATGAAACTGGTGAAGGCTTCGGGGCTGCGAGCCTCCAGTTCGAAGCCCTGCGCCACCAGCTTGCTGCGCACATCCGGCATGGCCATCACGTCAGCCAGCGCCTTCATCAGGGTCTGCGCCACGGCCGCCGGGACAGCCGCCGGCGCCGAGACGCCCACGAAATTCTCGGCCACCAGCGTCGGGTGCCCCAGCTCGGCAAAGGTCGGGATGTCGTCGGCCTGCGCCACTCGCCGGGCAGAACTGATGGCCACCAGTCGCAACTGCCCGGTCTTGCGAAACTGCAGGTTGGCCGGCAGCGCATCCACCGCCACCTTGAGCTGCCCCCCGAGCAAGTCGGTGCGCATCGGGCCGGCGCCTCGGTAGGGGATGTGCAACATCTTGAGGCCGGCCTGCTGCGCCAGCATCTCGCCCACGATGTGGCCGACGGACGCTGCGCCGCCGCTGCCGAAAGGCACAGGGTCCTTCTGGCTCTTGGCCCAGGCCACGAAACTGGCAAAGTCCGTGACTGGCAGGGACGGGTGGACCGCCAGCACCGTCGGTACGTCACCGATGTAGGCCAGATGGCGGAAGCTGCGCACCGGGTCGTACAGCGGCTTGTCCATCAGGGCCGGGGCGATCGACATCGGCGACGAATTCGAGATCAGCAGCGTGTACCCGTTGGCCTCGGCATTGGCGACCTGCACGGCGCCGATGGTCGACGCGCCGCCCGGCCGGTTTTCGACGACCACCGGCTGGCCGAGCTTGTCGGACAGTGGCGGGGCGATCAGCCGGGCCACGATATCGCTCGAACCACCAGGCGGGAAGGTCACCACCAGCCTGACCGGCTGGCTCGGCCAGGCCTGGGCGCGGGCCGCCAGCGGGGCGACGGTGGACAGCAGCAAAGTGCTGGCAGATAGAAGAAGCTTGCGTCGGTTCGTCATCGATGGTTCCTGGTTGTTGTTGAAGAGGCGCCGCCGGCATGCCGCGCAGCCCGGAGCCGACTTTGCAGGAAACGTGCCAATCAGCCTGCCAGCCCGACGAACACGTTCTGCACGTCGTCGTTGCCATCGATGGCAGCGAGGAAGGATTCGACCTCCTCCAGTTGCTCCGGGCTCAGGCTGGCCGGGTCGATCGGGTTCTTGGGCCGGTAACCGAGCTTGGCGGACAACACATTGAAGCCCTGGACCGGCAAGGCACGGCTGACGATGTCCAGGTCGGTCGGGTCGGTGACGAACAAGGTGCTGCCCTCGGCGTCGCCGGGTTCGAAGTCCTGGGCTCCGGCCTCGATGGCGGCCACCTCCGCGTCCGCGCCCGGATGGGCCGGCTCGGCCTCGATCAGGCCGACATGGTTGAAATCCCAGGCCACCGAACCGGAGGTGCCCAGCTGGCCCTTGCGAAACAACACCCGCATCTCGGGCGCCGTGCGGTTGACGTTGTCGGTCAGGCACTCGACCATGACCGGCACCCGGTGCGGCGCGAAACCTTCATAGATGACATGGTCGAAATGGACCGACTCGCCGGTGAGGCCGGCCCCCTTCTTGATGGCCCGGTCGAGCGTGTCCTTGGGCATCGACACCTTGCGGGCCTGCTCCACCACCAGCCGCAGGCGGGCGTTGTGCACCGGGTCGGCGCCACTGCGGGCTGCCACCATGATGTCCTTGACCAGTCGTCCGAAAAGCTTGCCCTTGGCATTGGCCGCCAGCTCCTTGCCTTTTGCCTTCCACTGTGCGCCCATGGCCGAGTCCTTTTGCTGTTGTAGTCCCGGCGCGCGGGGGCGCGTCGGCCGCTGGTTTATACACCCTGCGACGTCCTGCGGGATACTCCGGCGCAGGCCGCACCGTCGCGCGCCACCAAGGACCTGCCATGCACCCTGCCCCCACGGCTGAACCCTTATGCATCCGGATGCATGCCGACGACAACGTCGCCATCGTTGCGAACGACGGCGGGCTGCCTGCAGGCACGCGCATGCCCGACGGTCTGCTGCTGGTCGACCGGGTACCGCAGGGGCACAAGCTGGCGCTGTGCGACCTGGCCCCCGGCGACGCGGTCCGGCGCTACAACGTCGTGATCGGTCGCGCGGCGCGGGCCATCCCGGCGGGCAGCTGGGTGCACGAGCGTCTGCTGGAAATGCCCGCCGCGCGCGCGCTGGAAGGCCTTCCGATGGCCACTGCGCGCCCCGCGCCGCTGCCCCCGCTGGAGGGCTGCACCTTCGAGGGTTACCGCAATGCCGACGGCTCGGTCGGCACGCGCAACATCCTGGCCATCACCACCACCGTGCAGTGTGTCGCCGGCGTTCTGGATTTTGCGGTGAAACGCATCAAGAGCGAGTTGCTGCCGCAGTACCCCCATGTCGACGACGTCGTGGGCCTGGAGCACAGCTACGGTTGCGGCGTGGCCATCGACGCGCCCGACGCCATCATCCCGATCCGCACGCTGCGCAACATCGCCCGGAACCCGAACTTCGGCAACGAGGTGATGGTCCTCAGCCTGGGCTGCGAGAAACTGCAGCCCGAACGCCTGTTGCCACCGGGCAGCTTCGCCATCGCACCGGCCGGGGAAACATCAGCCGCGGCGCTGGACGTCGTCTGCCTGCAGGACGACGCGCATGTCGGCTTCCTGTCGATGGTGGACCACATCCTGGCGAACGCGCGGGTGCACCTGGAGCGCCTGAATCAGCGCCGCCGCGAGACCTGCCCGGCCAGTGCCCTGGTGGTCGGGGTGCAATGCGGCGGCAGCGATGCCTTCAGCGGCGTGACGGCCAACCCGGCGGTAGGGTTCTGCAGCGACCTGCTAGTACGCGCCGGTGCCACGGTGATGTTCTCGGAAGTCACCGAAGTGCGCGACGCGATCGACCAGCTGACGGCCCGCGCAGCCAGCCCGGCCATTGCCGAGGCC
>JBIKTP010000277.1:0-4466 GCA_044348035.1 Burkholderiaceae bacterium | reverse complement strand
ACATCGCCCTGTTCTGTTCCGACACCCAGCCGGGCGAACTTGCCGCGCTGCGCGCGCTGGCGCTGGTCTGGATGGAGCGCCTGCAAAAGTTCCGTCCGCACCTTGGCGGCTCGGTATGGCATGGCATTGCCACCCGTCAATCGGACATCCACCTGGACCTTTTCTGCGAGGATTCGAAATCTGCCGAAATGGCGCTGATCGACCATCGCGTCGATTACGAAACCCGCACCGCCACCGGGCTTCGCGGCGATGCGGTGGATGTGCTGGGGGTGCATGCGTTCTGTCCGGGGCTGGATGAAATGGTGGGCGTTCACCTCAAGGTGTATGACCTGGACGACCTGCGAGGCGCCCTGAAGCCCGATGCCAGGGGAAGGATCCCGCGTGGTGACATGGCGGCAGTCCGGCGCCGGATGACCACCCTGGAGAGCAACCGATGACCGACTCTGTACCCGGTGCCGCCACCCCAGCCCCGAGGGCGAGCACCCGCCGCCGGCTCTTGTTTGGCGCTGTCGGCGCTGCCGCCGGCGCGGCAGGCATCGGTCTGGCGTGGTGGCAACGCAGGCTGGCACCTGCACTGGCACCTGAACAGGCCGCATTGTGGCAACTGCAGTTCCTGACGCCGGGCGGTGCGCCACTCGCCATGCGCAGTTTTGCAGGCAAGCCGCTACTGCTCAATTTCTGGGCCACCTGGTGCCCGCCCTGCGTTGAAGAACTTCCGCTTCTGGACCGCTTCTTTGCCGAAAACAGTGGGAACGGTTGGCAAGTTCTCGGTTTGGCGATCGACCAGGCGGCCCCGGTCAACAGCTTCCTGCAGCGCCTGCCGCTGCGTTTCCCGGTGGCGCTGGCCGGTTTTGCGGGCATCGAGTTGAGCAAGTCGCTCGGCAATCTCAGTGGTGGATTGCCGTTCACGGTGGTGCTCGGGAGCGCTGGCGCGGTTGTGCATCGTAAGATCGGCCTCGTGAAGGAGGACGATTTGCAACTCTGGCGCACCTTGCGCTGAACCGGGCGGCATGGCTGAAGGGCCCGATCACCGCACAGGCGGCGCCCCCTCGATGCCGCCACAGATCGCATCCACGGGCGAAACCCAGCCAAACATGGTCAAAGATGTTGGCAAATGGCATCTTTTGGGGCGGATTTGAGGTAAATTCAGCCCACTATTAAAAACAGACGTTGGAGCTTCCATGGATTTGCGAAAACTCAAGACACTGATCGACCTGGTGTCTGACTCGAATGTGTCCGAACTGGAGATCACCGAAGCCGAAGGCAAGGTGCGCATCGTCAAGGGGCCGGTCGGCGTGCCGATGGCCCAGTACGCACCCCCGCCAGTCGCCCATGTCGCCGCGCCTGCGCCGGTCGCAGCAGCCGCCCCGGCGGCTCCTGAAGCGCCACCTGCGCCCGTCAGCACAGAGCATGTCGTCAAGTCCCCGATGGTGGGCACCTTCTACCGGTCGGCATCGCCTGGCGCCAAGCCGTTCGTGGAGGTGGGCGACTCGATCAAGGCCGGCGAAACCGTCTGCATCGTGGAGGCGATGAAGATCCTCAACGAGATCGAGGCGGACAAGTCCGGCACCATCCGCAAGATCCTGTGCGAAAACGGGCAGGCCGTCGAATACGGGCAACCGCTGTTCGTGATCGATTAAGGGCAGGCGACACCACCCCATGTTCAAGAAAATCCTGGTCGCCAATCGGGGCGAAATTGCGCTGCGTATCCAGCGCGCCTGCCGCGAATTGGGCGTGCGTGCGGTCATGGTCTACTCGGAGGCGGACCGCGAGGCCAAATACGTCAAGCTGGCCGAAGAGGCCGTCTGCATCGGCCCTGCGCCATCGGCGCTGAGCTACCTCAACATGCCGGCCATCATCTCCGCGGCCGAAGTCACCGACGCCGAGGCCATCCACCCTGGTTACGGCTTTCTCAGCGAGAACGCCGGCTTTGCCGAACGGGTCGAGAAAAGCGGCTTCCAGTTCATCGGCCCCACACCCGAGTCGATCCGCATCATGGGCGACAAGGTCTCTGCCAAGCAGGCGATGATCAAGGCCGGCGTGCCCTGCGTACCCGGCTCCGAAGGCGAGTTGCCGGACGACCCGGTCCAGGTGCGCCGGATCGCGCGCACGGTGGGCTACCCGGTCATCATCAAGGCGGCGGGCGGCGGCGGCGGGCGTGGCATGCGCGTCGTGCACACCGAAGCCGCGCTGATCAATGCGGTGCAGATGACCAAGGCCGAGGCTGGCGCGGCATTCGGCAACCCAGCCGTGTACATGGAGAAATTCCTCCAGAACCCGCGCCACATCGAAATCCAGGTCCTGGCCGACAAGTACAAGAACGCGGTGTATCTCGGCGAGCGGGACTGCTCGATGCAGCGCCGCCACCAGAAGGTCATCGAGGAAGCGCCCGCCCCCGGCATCGCGCGAAAACTGATCGAGCGCATCGGCGACCGCTGCGTGGCGGCCTGCAAGAAGATCGGTTACCGCGGCGCCGGCACCTTCGAGTTCCTGTACGAGAACGGCGAGTTCTATTTCATCGAGATGAACACCCGGGTGCAGGTCGAGCACCCCGTGACCGAACTCGTCACCGGCGTGGACATCGTCAAGATGCAAATCATGGTGGCCGCCGGCGAGAAACTGCCCTTCACGCAACGGCAGATCCAGATCCGCGGACATGCGATCGAATGCCGGGTGAACGCGGAGGACCCCTACAACTTCATGCCCTCGCCCGGGCGCATCACGATGTGGCACCCGCCCGGCGGGCCGGGCGTGCGCGTGGATTCGCATGTCTACACCAACTACTTCGTGCCGCCCAACTACGACTCGATGATCGGCAAGATCATCGTGCACGGCGACACCCGCGAGCAGGCCCTGGCCCGCATGCGCACGGCCCTCGGCGAGACGGTGGTCGAAGGCATCAATACCAACATCCCCCTGCACCGCGAACTGATGGTCGACGCCAAGTTCACGGGTGGCGGCACCAACATCCACTACCTGGAAGAGTGGCTCGGCCACCACAAGCGCTGAAGGCGGCCGGGATGTTCGAGCTCACCCTCCAGGTGCCGCAGCCCGCGCTGGAGGACATCTCCGACGCGCTGGAGGCGCTCGATGCGCTCAGTGTCAGTGTCGAGGATGCAGACGCCCTGACCGATGCCGAACAGGCCCTGTTCGGCGAGCCGGGGATGGTGCCGTCGCAGATCGGCTGGAACCGCTCCCGCATCCGTGCGCTGTTCAGCACCCGGGCGCTGGCCGACCAGGCCGCCGGTGTGCTCGCCGCGCAGGACTTCTTCGCCGGCTGTCACTTCGCCGGGGTTGCACCCGTTCAGGAGCAGGACTGGGTGCGCCTGACGCAATCGCAATTCGCTCCAGTGCCGATCACCGACGACTTCTGGATCGTGCCCACCTGGCATGCCCCCCCCGCGCAGGCGCGCACCTGCATCCGGCTCGACCCCGGCATGGCCTTCGGCACCGGCACCCACCCGACCACCGGCATGTGCCTGCACTGGATCGCCCAAGGGCGGGGCGATGCGCCGCTGGGGCGGGTGCTGGACTACGGCTGCGGATCGGGCATCCTCGCGATAGCCGCTGCGCTGTTTGGCGCCGGACATGTCGATGCGGTCGACATCGACCCGTCCGCGGTCGAGGCCTCGGTGCAGAACGCCGCGGCCAACGGTGTCTCGATCCGCTGCGGGGTGCCCCAGAGCGCCAGCGGAAGCTACCAGACCGTGCTGGCCAACATCCTGGCCACGCCACTCAAGGTGCTGGCGCCATTGCTGTGCGCACGTGTGTCGCCTGGCGGCCATCTGGTGCTCGCCGGCATTCTGGAGCGCCAGGAACAGGAGCTTGTCGAGGCCTATGCACCCCACGCGCAGCTGTCCGTGGCCGCCTCGAAAGATGGCTGGATCCTGATGACGGCGCGCCTCTGAGCATCTTGGGCCCACCACTACAATCGCACGGCGATGAGTCTGATCACACGATGCCCGGCATGCCAGACGATGTTCAAGGTCGTGCCGGACCAGCTCCGCATCTCGGAGGGCTGGGTGCGATGCGGCCAATGCGGCGAGATCTTCAATGCGTCGCAAAACCTCGTGGCAGGCGAGCCCGCGCGGGAGTGGGCACCGCCCACGCCCACGCCCAAGCCCACGCCCACGCCCAAGCCAGTGGCTCCGGCTCCGGCTCCGGCACCGGCACCCGGCCAGCCACCCGAGGCGGGCGGGGCTGGCGCGGCCATGGTGGAACGCCAGGATTTCGAGCAAAAGGTCTGGGACCTCGAGCCGGCTCCCGAGGATCCCCTGCCCCGGCGGCCAACGTCCGACCCTTCTGCGCGGGCAGCTGCCGCGCACGCGCCCGACACGCACGCGCCCGACACGCAGGCACCTGCGCCCCCCCCGTACGTGCCCGTGGAGCCGTTCTGGGCGCAGGAGCCCCGTGCACCTGACACGCGCGCCATCACGGCGGACGCGGTGCCACTGGCCGATGCCCAC
>JBIKTP010000276.1:0-4470 GCA_044348035.1 Burkholderiaceae bacterium | reverse complement strand
AACTACGACGGCATCATGAACACCGGGGTCAGCTGGATGATGGACCAGTTCAAGCCGAAGAAGGTCGGCTACATCTACCAGGAGGGCCCGCTGGGCTCCCTGATGGGCGAAGGCATCAAGAAGGCCCTCAGCGCCAAGGGCATGACCTATGCCGCAGAAGCCGGCTACAAGGCCGGTGACATCGACTTCTCCTCCCAGGTTGCGCGCATGAAGGCGGCAGACGTCGACCTGCTGGTGATCGCCACCGTCACCCGCGAGACGATCGGCATCATGGCCGAGGTCAAGAAGCTGGGCTGGAACACCGTGCGTGTGATCACCGGCAACCCGGGCCGCACCGGCATCGTCCTTCAGCTGGGCAAGGACACCGTGGAAGGCCTGTACGGCGTTGGCGTGTGGCACCTGTACACCCCCACCAGCGGCCCGGACTCGGTCAAGAAGTGGTTCGCCGACTACAAGAAGAAATACACCAACGAGCCTGACGAGAATGCGCTGCTGGCCTACGCCTACACCGACATGTTCGTCAAGGCGGTACAGGCCGCCGGGCGTGACCTGACGGCCGACAAGGTCGTCAAGGCCCTGCAGACCGGCAGCTTCGAGCACCCGATCTTCTACGAGAAGCAGACCTTCAAGGGCAACCACCAGGGCCCCGAGTTCGTGCAGGTCGATCAGGTCAAGGGCGGTGCCTGGACCTCCCTGACCAAGCCGATGCAATAAGCCGATGACCTCCTTCGATCCCTCCCGCCTGGGCCCGTTGCCCGGGTCCCGGGTGGCGGTGGTCGGCGGTTGTGGCGGCATGGGGCGCGTGCTGGTGCGCGCACTCCTGGACACCGGCGTGCAGGTGGCGGTGCTGGACCTGGCCGCCTCGCTGGCGCAGAACCCGCCGCCTGCGCAGGCGCTGGCCTTTGCCATCGACGGCAGCGATGCCGACAGCGTGCAGGCCGCGTTCTCGCTGCTGGCCGCGCGCTGGCAGCACCTGGACGGCTTCGTGAATCTCGCAGGCTTCTTCAAGGGGTTCACACCGATCGCCGAGCTGCCGGTGGAGCTGTTCGACGAAGTGATCGCCGGCAACCTGCGCTGCCACTTCCTCTGCGCGCGGGCCGCGCTGCCGCTGCTGCACCGCTCGGGCCGGGGTTCGCTGGTCAGCGTGGCCTCGACCATGGCGGTGGACGTGGTCAAGAACTACACCCACTACGGCATGGCCAAGGCCGGCATCGTGGGCATGGTCAAGGGCCTGGCGCGCGAGAACGCACCGGTGGTGCGCGTCAATGCCGTGGCGCCTGGGCTCACCAACACCGCCTTTCTCACGGGCGGCACCGGGCGCGAGAAGGTCTTCGAGGGCATTCCCGAAGAGGTCTACGCCAAGCGCGTGCCGATGAAACGCATGGCCCAGCCCGAGGACATGACAGGCCCGATCCTGTTCCTGCTCGGGGGCGCATCCGCATTCGTGAACGGCGAGATGCTGATCGTGGATGGTGGTGTCTACACCCAGTAGCGCCTGACACCGCACCACCGCCTGCGTGCGGCGGGTCGGCCGGAAAACGCCCTGGTGAACCGCCATCTGACAGTCGCCAAGAACCTCGGCCTGTCATGCAGGCCAATCACGAAAAACGCACCGTCTCCCGGGCCAGCGTCTCCCCGCAATGCCCGCAGTGCCAGCGCGCGTCGAGCAACTCTCCGCAGCTCAGATGGCGCACCGTCAACGGATCGTCACCGACGCCCAGCCAGCGGTTGCCCCAGCGCACCAGCTCCAGCGTCATCGGAAACAGCGCGATGCCGGCCTGGGTGAGACGGTATTCCTGGCGCGTGCCGGCGTAGGCGCGGGGCCGCAGGATGCCCAGCTCCTGCAGCTCGGACAGCCGGTCGCTGAGCTGGGCCGGGCCGATCTGCAGTTCCTCCTGGAAACGGGCGAACAGGCGCGTGCCCCGAAACGCCGCCGCGACGACCGCGCTGTTCCAGCGGTCGCCGATGATGCGTGTGAGTCGGCGCGCGCTGGCGCCCGCCGCAGCGTCGCCCCCCACCGCAGTGCGCGCCTTGCGAAATGCAGACAGTGCGGCCGGCGCGTCGACGGCCGCACCAGTGCTGCCACCGCCTTCGGCCCGCGTGTCAAATGGCAGCACCGGCGCCTGGCAGGCCATGCAACGCAGCACGGGCCGCATCGCATGGCCGCACCCGGTGTGCGAGAGGCGCGCGCGGGGCAGGTCAGGCGCCCAGGTATCGGGGTCCTGGGCACTGCCCCAGTCCATCTCCCACTGCCACATGGCCAGAAACAGCGACCACAGATCGAGCCCCCGGGGTGTCAGGCGGTATTCCGGGTGCCGCCCCTGCTGCACCACCCGCTCCAGCACCTGGTGCGCCACCAGCTTGCCCAGGCGATCCGACAACACGGCGCGTGACACGCCGAACGCGCTGACGAAATCCCCATGGCGGCGCTTGCCGCGAAACACGCTGCGCAGGATGCGCAGCGTCCAGGCATCGCCGATGACCGCAATGGTCTGCTGGGCCGCCATCGAGCGCGCCTGCGCCGACGCCTCGGCCAAGGGGGGCGCCGGGGCGGTGGGGTTCACGACGGTCTGCCTAACATGCACATATGAGTCTGTCAACAATAGTAAATACCCGGTTCCTGCGGCACACAGTGAACATTTTCCTTGATAAACTGCCAAGCATTGGTCTGTTAACGATAGTCAAAGGGACATGCCATGACCCATGCAGTCGTCGTCGAAGCACTGCGCACGCCACGTGGCGCCGCGAAGGACAGCGGTGCGCTGCACAGCCTCACGCCCATGGAACTGCTGGCCGGTGTTTTGCGCGTGTTGCAGGCGCGCACAGGCGTGGACACCGGGCAGGTTGCCGATGGCGTGTTCGGCTGTGTCACGCAGACTGGCGAGCAGGGCGGCAACATCGGCAAGTCGGCCTGCCTGCTGGCCGGCTGGAGCCCGCTCTTGAGCGCGGTCACCATCAACCGGTATTGCGCCTCCGGCCTGAGCGCCGTCAACTGGGCGGCACAGCAGGCGCGCGAGAGCGACGCGCTGGCCGTCGGCGGCGGTGTCGAGATGATGTCCCGCGTACCGATGTTCGGCGACCAGGCCCCCTACTACACCGACCGGGCACTGGGTGGCCGCATCGGGTTCGTGCCGCCGCCGTGGTCGTCCGACCTGGTGGCCACCCGCGAAGGCACGACGCGCGAAGACTGCGACCGGTATGCAGCCCTCTCGCAGTCCAGGGCACTGGCAGCGCGCCGGCGGGGGCTGGCGCGGTCCATGGTGCCCGTGCAGGACGCGCAGGGGCAACTGCTGCTGGGCCATGACGAGAACATCCGCGAGGCCAACACCCCCGAGAAACTTGCCACGCTGCGCACCGTCTACGAACCGGGCGCCAACGGCCTCGACGCCTGGGGACTGGCGCGCGAGCCGCAGCTCGCCGAGATCCGCCATGTGCACACGGCCGGCAATGCGCCCTGCATGGCCGATGGCGCCGCCGCCGTACTGGTGGGCACCGAAGCGGCCGCCCGCCGGCTCGGCCTGCAGGTTCGCGCACGGATCCTGGCCCATGCCGACGCCTGCGTGCCCCTGACGCAGACCGGCGCCGTCGACGCGACCCGCAAGGCCCTGCAACGCGCCGGGCTGACCGTGGCCGACATCGACCTGTGGGAAGTGCGTGATTCTTTCGCTGCGATCACGCTGCACTACATCCACAGCCTGGGCATCGACCTGGAACGCTTCAATGTCAACGGCAGCTCCATCGCGCTCGGCCACCCGATGGGCGCCACCGGCGCGATGCTGGTGAGCTGCCTGCTCGACGAAATGGAACTGCGCGGCCTGCGCTACGGCGTCGCCGCCCTGCCAGGCGCCTTTGGCGTCGCGACCGCCACCGTGTTCGAGCGCGTCACCTGATCCTGATACCCACCCGTCCAACCACCGCCCATACGGCCGTCTGCACCCCGAGGAACCCCCATGAAGACCAGGCATCAGGAGTACACGCTGGGCTGCCTGCCCACCGACAACCCCTACCTGAACGACAACTGGCGCCCCTGCCACGAGGAGTGGACCGCCGGCACTCCCGACCTGGAGGTGATCGGCGAGATCCCGAAGGATCTGAACGGCGTCTACCTGCGCAACGGCCACAACCAGCTGCACGCGCCGATCGGCAAGTACCACCCTTTCGACGGCGACGGAATGATCCACGCCATGCATTTCGAGAACGGACAGGCCACCTACCGCAACCGCTTCGTCCGCACCACCGGCTTCCTGGCCGAGACCGAGGCCGGCGAGTCGCTGTGGCCCGGCATCATCGAGCCGCGCAAGGCGGTGCGCCGCGGCTGGGGCTCGATCGGCGCGATGAAGGACAACGCCGGTACCGACGTGAAAGTGCATGCCGGGCGTGCGCTGGCCGCGATGAGCCAGTGCAGCGAGCCCTACCGGCTCGATCCGGTGACGCTGGAAACCCTGGGCCCCGATGCGGCCTGGGCGCGCA
>JBIKTP010000275.1:0-4474 GCA_044348035.1 Burkholderiaceae bacterium | reverse complement strand
CCGATCTGGAAAAGGCCGTCAGCATTCGCCATGCTGCCTACGCCCGCCACATGCCCGAGTTCGCAGAAAAGCTGCGTCAGCCAGAAGCCATGGATTCCGACCCTGGTGTGGTGGTGCTGCTGGCCGAGTCCAAGCTCGATGGCGCACCACTGGGCACACTGCGGATCCAGAGCAATGCCCACATGCCGCTGAAAGTCGAGCAGTCGGTCACCCTGCCGCGCTGGCTGCGGGACCGCCCGCTGGCCGAGGTCAGCCGCCTGGGCATCGTGGGTGGCACCACCGGTCGCCTGGTCAAGACCGTGCTCTTGAAGGCGGCATTCCAGTACTGCGAACAGGATGGTATCGAATGGGCGATCGTGGCCGCGCGAGCGCCCCTGGACCGCCAGTACGACCAACTGCTGTTCGAGGACCTGTTTCCCGAGCAGGGTTTCATCCCGATGCGCCATGGGAACAACATTCCGCACCGGGTGATGGGCTTCGAGATCGACACCGGCCACCAGCGCTGGAAAGACGCCAACCATCCCCTGTTGAACTTCTTCAGTCACACCCACCACCCCGACATCGACGTTCGCCCATTGCGGGATGCCCAGTGGGAGGGGCTTTTTCCCGCAGCGTCGGCGCCTTCTATGGGCAGTCTGTTCGGCCGCGGCCCTGTCTGATTTTTACGACACATGGGGGCCTGCTGGCCCCTGAAGCCCGGAAAACCCGGGCGTCCCGTTGACTAATCCGGTTGCCTGCGTAGACTGCGCCCACGCCGGTTGTTTCCCGGCGCCGATCAAGGACGCATGCCAGAGCGGACAACGAGATCCATCAATACGCCCGCCTGGCGGGTTCGCGCCGCACTCGAGACAGTGCTGTGGGCGCTTTCCATCTATTTCGTTCCGCTGCTGATCGCGCTGATCTCGGTCGCTGCCCTGCTGATGTGGGACGACCAATACGCCGCCGGAACTGGCCGCCCCCTCGAACTGAGGGTACACGTGTCACCCGACATGGAACTGGCTCCGGCAGCGGCATTGCCGCTGGTGTTGGCGGCGCGCCCCACCCTCCATTTCGACACCCGCCGTTCCGAGCGTCCTGTCTGGTTTTCATTCAATGCCCAGAGCCCGGTTGACGGCCCGGGCATGGTGGAATTTCCGTCCCGGCATGCGGTGCACATGGCCTGCTGGGACAGCGCTTCACTGCAAAGTCTTGGCGATTCGTCCCGCAGTGCGGCCCTCGGCCAGCTCGCACCGGTCAAGGCCGGATTCGCGATGCAGATGGACCGGCCGGGAATGCAGGTGTTGTGCCGTGCGTCGTTCGTCGGCCCGGGCCGGCTGACTGCGCTGGCGTGGCCGGCGGCCGATCTGCAGCGCTCGGTGCACGAGTTCCATCGCAAATCGGGACTGCTCGATGGTGGCCTGATCGTGCTGGCGGTGTTCGTGCTGATGACCGCGTTGATCAACCGCCAGGTGCTGTACGTGCTGTTCGCGGCATGGCTGGTGGTGACGCTGCGCATGGGCGCCATCTCCGCCGGCTGGGACATCCAGTGGCTGGGCCACATGGTGCCAGCCGAGTGGCTGATTCCGGCGCGCTCGGTGACGGTAGCCGTCTACGCGCTGCTCACGTTGACCCTCTACCGAACGTTGTTCCAGGAAGAACTGGCCAAGACACGGTATGCCGAGGCCTTGCGTGTCACCCAATGGCTCTGCCTGCCTTTCCTGCTGGTGTCCTTCTTTCTCAGCTACCGCTACTGGCAGCCGATCATGTGGGCCGTCACCGGCATGGGGCTGCTTCTGATGGCTGCCAGCCTGGGCAATATCCTTTTTCGCACCCATTCCCGGGTGGCTATCTGGTATGGGCTGTCACTGGGTGTGACCTTCCTGTCCGGGCTGTCGGAGATCTTCGCCGCCGCCTCGGGGATCCAGGCGGTGGCCGGTGCGGCCAATTTTGTCACCGTGGCGCTGTCCTCGTCCCTGCTGGCCGCGCTCGCCATCGCCGAGCAGATGCGCCAGGAGCACGTGCAGCGCCTGCGTATCCAGGCCGAGCTCGAGCACAACTTCAATGCGATGCCGATCGGCCTGTTCACCCTGGATCCGCAAGGACGTTTCGTGAGCGCCAACCCCGCCCTGCTGGAGATGCTTGGTCCGCGTGTCCTGCAGCCGGGCGGGAACCTGTGGCAGCTGTATTTCGACCAGGGTGCCTGGACGCAGCTGCACCATTTCGTGCATGCGCAGGTCGGCGGCGAGCTGGAGATCCGGGGCAAGCGTCCGCGCGACGGCGTCGAGCAGCGGCGTTACCTGGTCAAGGCCACATTGGCCAACGGCAAGATCGAGGGCTCCTTGCAGGATGTCACCGAGAAGTCGCGTGCGACGGAGGAGCTCAACTTCCTGGCCAACAACGACCCCCTGACCAAGGTGTTGAACCGCCGGGGTGTCGAGAAGATCTACCAGGAGGCATCCACCAAGGCCTTTCAGGGCAAACCGCTGGCCCTGGCCTATCTCGATCTCGACCGGTTCAAGCTGATCAATGACCTGTACGGCCACAATGCCGGTGACGAGGTGCTGCAGCAGGTGTGCAAGCGCCTCAACGATGTCGTGTCCGGTGCCATCCGCGTCGGGCGTGTCGGCGGCGACGAGTTCGTCATCGTCATGCCGGACACCAAGATTCCTCTGGCCACGATGGTGTGTCAGGGCATCGTGCGCAGCATCGGCGGCACGCCGTTCAAGGTGGGTGAAAAGGCTTTCCATGTGCGGGGGTCGGTGGGCCTGATCGAGGTCGCGCCCGGCACCCAGATCAAGGACGCACTGTCCACGGCGGACCGTGCCTGCCGCGAGGCCAAGCGGGGCCATGTCGACAACCTGGTGGTCTACGACCACACGGCGGCGGCCTTCAAGGAGCACGAGGCCGAGTTGCAGCTGGTGGAGCAGTTGTCCACCGAGTTCGCGACACGGGGCCTGTTCCTCGTGATGCAGCCCATCATGTCCCTCAAGGCGCCCCACAACTCCCTCAACTTCGAGGTACTGCTGCGCATGAAGGACACCGAGGGCAAGATGGTGCCCACCGACCGGCTCATTTCGGCGGCGGAAAACAGTGGCCACATGGGCCTCATCGACCGCTGGGTGTTGTCCACCACCCTGTCCTGGCTCAATGTCCACCAGCGCCGCCTGCCCAACACCCGTTTTGTCTGCATGAACCTCAGCGGAGCGTCGCTCAACGACGAGAAGTTCATGCAGGACGTGTTTGCGATGCTCGGCGCGAACGTCGACATCGCGCGCCACCTGTGCATCGAGATCACCGAGAGCGTGGCGCTGCACGACCTCAACAACACCCGCATGTTCATCGACAAGGTGAGGGCCTATGGCGCCAAGGTCGCGCTGGATGATTTCGGCGCCGGGTACACATCCTTCTCCTACCTCAAGGAGCTGCCAGCGGACCTGCTCAAGATCGACGGCAGTTTCATCGTGAACATGAACAGCCATCCGGCCAATGTCGCCATCGTGGAGGCCATCGTCAACCTGGCCGGCAACCTGGGCATGCAGACGATCGCGGAGTGGGCGGAGGACACCGCCACGGTGCAGACGCTGGCAGAGATCGGTGTGGACTATGTGCAGGGCTATGTGGTGGCAAGGCCCCAGGCGCCCGAAGCGCTGCTGGGTGCCGAGTCATCCGCAAGCTTCATCCGCGACGAGCAGCTGCTGCGCTTCAGCCATGTGCTGGGCAAGACAGAGGACATCCGGGAGCAGGTGGATCTGTTCGATCAGCCGACGCCCCGCCAGGTGCATTGAGCCGCACGCACTTCGCCGGCGGCGGACCGACACGCCCGGCAGCTCATGGCGCCCCGCGCAGGGCGCTGCGCAATTGCTGCCCGAGCTCGGGCTTGTCCGCAAACGGATCGGTGGGGTTGCGCGCCATCAGGATGTCCTCCATCCGGGTCTGCACCGAGCGGATGGCCTTCGGGTGGCTGTAGATGTAGAACTGCCGCGCCGCCACCGCATCGAACACCTTCTGGGCCACGTCCGCCGCGCTGACCTTGCCCGCTGTCACAGCCTTCTCGCTCATGGCCTGGCCGATCAACTGGCTGCGGGTCGGTGCAACGGCATTCTGCGCGAGTTCCGCAGGCCGATTGCGCGCACTCAGGTGGATCCCGGTCGGCACGAAGAACGGGCACAACACACTGGCCGAGACCTGGTCAGTGACCAGCGCCAGGTCCTGGTAGAGCGTCTCGCTCAGGCTCACCACAGCATGCTTGCTGACGTTGTACACGCCCATGTTGGGCGGGTTGAGCAGGCCGGCCATGCTCGCCGTGTTCACGATGTGCCCACGATAGCCGGCATCGTCCCGGGCGGCGGCCAGCATCATCGGCGTGAAGACCCGCACGCCGTGGACCACGCCCATCAGGTTGACCCCCAGCACCCATTCCCAGTCCCGGGTGCCGGTTTCCCAGATCAGCCCTCCGGCGCCCACTCCGGCATTGTTGAAGACCAGGTGCGGGGCG